>JAGOUF010000113.1 GCA_018061385.1 Chitinophagaceae bacterium
GTATTGGCACCATGCTGACGTAATAGCCTTTCCACTTTTACTTCTTCAGCAATTACATTTGTTGGCACTTTATACAATGCCATTTCTTGCCAAACAATTTCGTCGCTTGTATTGTAGTATGCCTTTAAAACTTCTACTTGTTTTTCAATTTGACGACATAATTTTTTAATTACATCTTCAGTTTCGTTTACTACAATTGTAAATCGATGCACACTCTCAACTTCTGTTGGTGAAGTATTTAAACTTTCGATATTAATTTTTCTACGAGAAAAAATAATGGCAATACGATTGAGTAAGCCAACTTGGTTTTCTGTGTAAACTGTTATGGTATATTCTTGTTTCATCTGTTCAATTTATATTCTTTAGTTCAAGTATGCCCTGCTAAAGCAGGATTTCCAACGACGCAACTGAAGTTGATGTTTGTGCTACAGTTCAGTACAATAGGGTTTTAAATTTCCTCTTTACTCAATACAATTTCAGCAACACCTCTTCCTTGTGGTACCATTGGAAATACATTGTCTTCTTTTCCAACTTCTACTTCCAATAAGTAAGAACCTTTGTGGTTAAGCATTGTAGCTAGAGCATTTTTTAAATCTTCTCGTTTTGAAATACTATTGCCAGGAATGTTGTAGCCTTTAGCAACTTGTACATAATTTGGACTAGCAATATCTACAAACGAATAACGCTTATCGTGAAATAGTTGCTGCCACTGACGAACCATTCCTAAGAAATGATTGTTGAGAATTAAAATTTTCACGTCAATTCCAGTTTGCATAATTGTTCCCAATTCTTGAATGGTCATTTGTATGCCACCATCTCCAATAACTGCTACAACTGCTCTTTCTGGAGCTCCATATTTTGCACCAATTGCTGCTGGCAAAGCAAATCCCATGGTACCTGCACCACCTGACGTAATGCTGCTTTTCGATTGATTGAACTTTGCATAACGACAAGCCACCATTTGGTGTTGACCAACATCTGTTACAATAATTACGTCTCCATTTGTAAGCTTATTTAAAGTATTGATTACTTCGCCCATTGTTAATACATCTGTGGTTGGGTGCAATTCTTTATTAATGCAAACTGTTTCTTCCTTTTGTTTATAATCGTTAAAACGTTGTAACCATTGTGGGTAACATTTTGAATCTATCAATGCAGTAAGCATAGGTAAAGTTTCTTTACAATCGCCCCAAACAGGAACAGTTGTTTGAACATTTTTATCAATTTCTGCAGGATCAATATCTAAGTGAATAATTTTTGCTTGCTTGGCATATTTGTCTAAACGACCAGTAACACGATCGTCAAAACGCATTCCAACCGCAATCAATACATCACACTCATTGGTTAAAACATTGGGTCCATAATTACCATGCATGCCCAACATACCAACGTTTAGAGGATGCTTGGTTTCTAATGCACTCAAACCTAAAATAGTCCAAGCTGACGGAATACCAGCTTTTTCAATAAATGCTTTAAACTCTTTTTCAGCTTTGCCTAAAATTACACCTTGACCAAAAATTACAAATGGTTGTTTGGCTTGATTAATCAATTTAGCAGCTTCTTCAAGATAAGATTTTCTGATAATTGGTTTTGGACGATAGCTACGAATATGTTCACATTTTGTATAACCTTGGTAATCGAATTTTTGTAGCTGTGCATTTTTAGTAATGTCAATTAGCACCGGTCCTGGTCTTCCTGTTCCAGCAATATAAAATGCTTTAGCTAAAACGGCTGGAATCTCATTTGCGTCAGTAACCTGATAATTCCATTTAGTAACTGGCGTTGTAATATTGATTACATCTACTTCTTGAAAAGCATCAGTACCCAATAAATGTGCAAATACTTGACCTGTAATACAAACAAGGGGGGTGGAATCAATCATGGCATCTGCTAAACCTGTAACTAAGTTTGTTGCACCAGGACCACTAGTTGCAAAAACAACACCTACTTTACCACTGCTTCTTGCATAACCTTGTCCAGCATGAATTCCTCCTTGTTCATGACGAACCAAAATATGTTTTAATTGCTCATGGTAATCGTACAATGCATCATAAATTGGCATAATTGCACCACCAGGATAACCAAAAATTGTATCAACACCTTCGGCAATTAATGCTTCAAGAACTGCTTTAGAACCGCTGAAAACCTCCCTAACTCCCTCCAAAAGAGTCACTTTTGAAGTCTTAGATTCTGCAGTTGTTAAAATATTATCGGTCTTTATTTTTTCTGTTGTTAATGTATCGCTCATAATTAAACTTTTTCAAATTCGGTGGTTTAAAATTTCCATTTCAGAGAATGGGGCTATTCATCTGTTACACAACCTTCAGCTGCAGTTTTTACATTTTTTGCATATTTATACAATACGCCTTTTGTTGCTTTTAAAACAGGTTGTTTCCAGTTGGCTTTTCTTACAGAAATAATCTCGTCACTAACTTTTAAATTGAGTGTATTATTTACTGCATCAATTTCAATGATGTCGTTATCTTCTACCAAGCAAATTAAACCACCATCAAAAGCCTCAGGTGTAATATGACCAACAACAAATCCATGTGTTCCACCACTAAATCTTCCATCAGTAATTAATGCAACAGATTTACCCAAACCTGCACCAATAATGGCTCCTGTAGGTTTTAGCATTTCAGGCATTCCAGGTGCACCACGTGGTCCAATGTATCTTATCACAACAACATCGCCTGCATGAACTTTGCCAGATTGAATGCCAGCAATTAAATCTTTCTCTCCATCAAATACTCTTGCTGTGCCTTCAAAACGTTCACCTTCTTTGCCAGATATTTTTGCAACACTTCCACCAGTAGCCAAATTGCCATACAATATTTGTAAGTGGCCAGTTAATTTTAATGGGTTTTCAAGTGGTTTAATAATATCTTGTTTCTCAAAATCTAAATCTTTTGCCTCAGCTAAATTTTCAGCTACCGTTTTTCCTGTTACTGTTAAGCAATCACCATGCAATAAGCCTTTACTCAATAAATATTTCATTACACTTGGCACACCACCATGCTTGTGTAAATCTTCCATTAAATATTTTCCACTTGGTTTAAAATCCGCAAGCACAGGAATGTTATTGCTAATTGTTTGAAAGTCGTCTTGCGTCAAGCTAACACCAACACTTTTAGCCATTGCTATTAAATGTAAAACTGCATTGGTGCTTCCGCCTAAAACCATGATAACAGTAATTGCATTATCAAATGCTTTACGTGTCATAATATCAGTTGGCTTAATGTCTTTTTCTAGCAATATTTTTATTGCTTTGCCAGCAGTTGCACATTCTATTTGTTTTTCTTCGCTGAGTGCAGGGTTAGAAGAAGAATAAGGCAAACTCATTCCCAACGCTTCAATAGCACTAGCCATTGTATTGGCTGTGTACATGCCACCACAAGCACCTGCACCTGGGCAGCTATGTTGAACAATTCCTTTAAAATCGGCTTCACTTAAATTACCAGCAATTTTTTGTCCCAATGCTTCAAATGCTGAAACAATATTTAAGTCTTCACCCTTATAATGACCAGGTGCAATAGTGCCTCCATAAATCATAATTGATGGACGATTCAAGCGTCCCATTGCCATAATAGTTCCAGGCATATTTTTATCGCAACCCGGTATTCCAATTAATCCATCATAATATTGTGCTCCAGCATTGGTTTCAATGCTATCTGCAATAACATCTCTACTTACTAAACTATATCGCATTCCGTCAGTGCCCATACTAATTCCATCACTTACACCAATGGTGTAAAAACGCAAGCCCAGTAAGCCTTCTGTGGCATCAATACTTTGTTTTACAGATGTTGCTAAATCGTTCAAGTGCATATTACAAGGGTTGCCATCCCAACCCATACTTACAATTCCTACTTGAGCTTTATTAAAGTCTTCTTCTTTAAAACCAATGGCATAATACATTGCCTGAGCTGCAGGTTGAGTTACGTCCTGTGTTAAAGTTTTTGAGTATTTATTTAATTCTGACATTTTCTTTTTTTATGTACTTAGCTGATGAACATTTATATAGCTGTAGTTGCGTCGTTGGAAATCCTGCTTTAGCAGGGCACACTTGTACGCCTTTTACTTTATTCAACAGTTTCTAAAACAAATTCTTGTTCCATCACTTTTGCTTTATATGCTTTTTGAATAATAGCACTTAAACTTTCTTCCCATACTTTCTTAAAAGGCACGTTGTCTAAAGATTCTAGTGCAACTACTTCAGCAGCTGTGCCACAAAAAAATCCTGCATCTGCACCTTTCATTTCTTCAGGTGTAAATAATTTTTCTTGAATTGAAATATTCAATTCGTTGCATATTTCTAAAACAGTTGCTCTAGTTATTCCAGGTAAAATATTTCCTTTAGGTGCAGTGTATAAAACGCCATTGTTTTCATAAAAAATATTTGCACCAGAACTTTCAGCAACGAACCCTTCACTATCTAAAACAAGAGCTTCATCAAAACCATTGTCTTTGGCTTCTTGACAAGCCAAAATAGAATTTACATAATGTCCACTCACTTTTGCATCAACATGAAAAGCATTAGAGTTCGGTCGTCTATACGTTGAAGTTGCAATACGCATTTTATTGCTCATGTAACCATAGGTCCATTCCCAAGCTTCAATTGCTAAGTAACTTTCTTTACCTTTTGATAATGCCATATTGGGCGAACACAACACAATTGGACGAACATAAGCATCTACAAAATTGTTTCTCTTCAATACTTCATAAGTCAATTCAATTAATTGTTCTGTAGTATAATTAAAAGGAATTTTCATGACGTTAGCCGAGTGTATCAATCTATCGTAATGTTCCCTTGCTTTAAAAATTTTGGTGCTACCGTTAATTGGATAAGAACGTATTCCTTCAAACACGGCATAACCATAATGCAGACTCTGGCTGTATAAGTCGGTTTTGGCCTCATTTGCTTTTACAAATTGGCGATTGAAGTAAATAATTGTGTTGTCGTTGTAATACATTTTAATTTAGTTTAAACCTCATCTGCCTTTCAGGCATCTTCTCCTAAAGGAGAAGAGAAATGGATGCAGATTTTTTAGATAATAAAAAACCCGCCTCTTATGGAGGCGGGTTGTATGTTTATTTATTTTTTTAACATCAACTAACACCCCCATGCCACGCAGGAATAATAATGACAATCACCACAATAATTATTGTATTGATATTTGTGATTGTATTATTTAATTTGCTTTGTAACATAGTTGTGTTTGTTGAACGAATATAACACCGCCTCTTGAAAAAAACAAAGAACTTTATTCATTAAGAATGAAAAATTAATAATTAAGAATTGGTTATTGCAGTTTATAATTCCTAACTAATAATTATAATTTCCCAATTATATAATGGTCGACTTTCTCAACTCAATATTTTGTGCATGAACAATTCCCGGAATATTGTTGCTTATATAATCTGCAATTAAATCGCCAATTGCACTAGTGAAATAAAAGTTGATTGGGTCTATATCTTTTGAAACAAATTTGTGTTCTAAAGTCCATTGAACAGCTTCACGTACCAATGCTGCTTCATCATTCATTTTTAAGTGTTCCAATAGTAAAGCTGCAGATAAAATTGAACCAATTGGATTGGCAATATCTTTACCTGCTGCTTGAGGATATGAGCCATGAATGGGTTCGAACAATGCTGCACCTTTTCCTACAGATGCACTTGGTAGCAAACCCAATGAACCAGCCAATACACTTGCTTCATCGCTAATAATATCGCCAAACATATTTTCTGTAAGAATTACATCGAATTGTTTTGGGTTTAAAATTATTTGCATGGAAGCATTGTCAACAAACATATAATCTACAACAACATCAGCATATTGTGTTGCAATTTGTTGAACCACTTTACGCCATAAACGAGATGTTTCTAAAACATTGGCTTTATCAACTAAGGTTAATTTCTTTCTTCTCATTTGTGCTGTTTGAAAAGCCAAATGTGCAACTCTTTCAATTTCTTCAACACTATAAGTACATTCATCTAAAGCTACAGTACCTGTTTCGTTAAGTTCTTTTTTGCCAAAATAAATTCCACCAGTTAATTCACGAAAAATTACAAAATCTACATGCTCTAACAACTTTGCTTTTAATGGCGATAAATGATGCAAAGGTTTATAAGTAGTAACAGGACGGATGTTGGCAAACAACTGTAGCGACTTTCTAATTTTTAGTAAACCTTGTTCAGGACGAACTTTAGCCGTTGGGTCATTGTCGTATTTAGGATGCCCAATTGCTCCAAATAAAACTGCATCACTATTCAAGCAAGATTCAATTGTTTCATCTGGTAAAGGGTTGCCAGTTTTATCAATTGCAATTGCACCCATTAATTGGTAATCATACTTAAAATCGTGATTGTAGCGTTTGCCAATTGCATTTAATATTTTTACAGATTGTGCTGTCACTTCTGGCCCAATGCCATCGCCTTCAATTACTGTTATCTTTTTAATCATAATTTATTTTTTGCTATCCGAAGTCTCCGTCTTGGGATGTTTTATGTTAAAGCGAGTCTCAGACTCGAAAGAACATAGTGCCTGCGAAGTCAGAGACTTCTCAGAGCTAGTTTAAAGCTTTTTCAAATGCTTCTATTTCTGGTTTAATGTTTAACAAATAATCAATATCATCAAAGCCATTTAACAAGCACGTTTTTTTATAATTGTTAATGTCAAAATTTTCAAATTCTCCAGTTTCATTAATTGTAATAGATTGAGCTTCGAGATTTACAGTTAATTCAGTAGTTGATTTTTTTTCAACTGCAGTAAATATTTTATTCAAAAATTCATCGCTTACAATCACTGGTAATAAAAAATTATTAAGAGCATTGTTTTTAAAAATGTCAGCAAAAAAACTACTTACCACAACATCAAATCCAGCATCTTTAATTGCCCAAGCTGCATGTTCACGAGATGACCCACAACCAAAGTTTTTGCCTGCAACCAAAATCTTTCCTGAATAAATTGGATTGTTTAAAACAAAATCTTTTTTGGGTGTTGTTTCATTGTCATTGTCATAACGCCAATCACGAAATAAATTTTTGCCAAAACCATCTCTACTCGTTCCTTTTAAAAAACGTGCAGGAATAATTTGATCAGTATCCACATTCTCATTGTGTAATGGAACTATGGTTGACGTAAAGCCTCCATCCCCTGAAGGGGTGTTTTGAAATGGAGACAGTATTTTATTAGTACTCATTGTATAATTTTTTATTTCCCTTTAGGGATTAAGGGTACATT
>JAGOUF010000114.1 GCA_018061385.1 Chitinophagaceae bacterium
ATAAATATTTTTTTCATCTACAACATTAACTTTGAAAAGTAAACCAAAGAAAGGACTAAAAATAAATCGTAAACCTGTCGTAGGATTAAAATCATAAAACTGTCAACTATTTTCAGGACGATACACAATACTTAAAAAAACAATTTTTAAAAATTCACAATTTCACGAAGTTGACTTTGCTGAATGTGATTTAACCAGTTGTGTTTTTGACAATTGTGACTTAGCTAAAGCTACATTTAAAAATACAATTTTAGAAAAAGCCGACTTTCGGACTTCGTTCAACTATTCCATAAATCCAGAAATCAATCGAATTAAAAAAGCTAAATTTTCTTTATCGGGAATTGTTGGACTTTTAGATAAATATGATATTCAAATAGACATGATAAATTAATGTGCTACAGAAAATTGTAACCTTAACCGAACGAAAATGAATTGGTAAACGATTAAAAATATCATTAGTCAACAATCAAACATTTTAACTTTGGCAATTTGTTGGCGAACTGAAATACAATTTTCAACAAAAAAAATAATTTGAATCTGTTCTACCGAACTTGACGGAATGCTATCAGCTATAAAATAAACAATGAACTTTTATTTATACATTTAACTTAAATAAATGGCTTAAGTTTTTTTCAAATTTCGTCACAAACACAAAAGCCAATTACGTTAGCAGTCTTTACAAAAAAGAGCAGAAACATAAACGACAAAACATGAACTATAAAGACTACATAGGCACATTTCAAAAAGCGGCAGGCAAGCTTGACAAAAATGTACTTCAAAAAAGGCAAGTTGAAGTTGCTGTTGGCGAAGTCTTAAATTCTGTTTTTCTGAAACTTTATAAAAAATCGTGGACGAATCCTTTTCAAGACCCTTTAACGGCTGACACGAGAATTTTCTTTTCTATTTGGCTAAACGATGCAGCTATAAACAATCAAAAAATATTTTACAATATACATGCTTTAAAACTGCGACACTTAAAGGGCTATTCAATACAAAGCAGAAAATTTGCAAACACTTTCAGAGAAAGTTTTAAAAACTATGCACATGAGTGGCAAAACATAAGTATGAATTTTGGACCGTTGACCTTAATGGAAGGCTGGCATAAAATTGACCTTGAAAATTTTCAAAGTGATATAGTAAACCTATCAAATAGTTTTTTAAAAATTGAACACTTAATTGAAGACACTCTTTTTGAATTCAAGCATTAGTAAATTGACGATATAAAACAACAAACCGCTATCAGGAAGCGATGTAGCAGAATTATTGCTGACGGAAGGGAAGCACAATGATTATTTGTAATTTTCAGATAGGATCGGCCGACGATTTTCAAATTTCGTCACAAACACAAAAGCCAATTACGTTAACAATCTTTAAAAAAATATCCAAAAAGAGCTGAAACATAAACAATAAAATATGAATTTAAACGCTGGTGAAAATTTAAAAGATGGCGACAAATGCAAAGTTGTTGGAGGAACGCATATTGGAAAATCTGGTATAGTTAGGGATATTAATACCAGCAAAACAGGCCATATTACAATTACAGTTGAACAAAACAACGGTGTTAAGTTTAAAACGCTTGGAAAAAATGTAACTGTTTTAAAAAGCAAAAATGTATAAATTAAAAAAAATGAGAACGAATATATTATTGTTGTTTATCAGCTTGTGTATTACTCCTTTTATTGGTATTCAAGCACAAGTAAACAACTCATCTTATGTTACAAAATTTGGAGAGAGAGCCTTGCAATTTTCAATAGAGGTACCAGCTAGCAAAGTAGAAGTTTGGAAACTCTTTACAACAGAAAAAGGACTTGAAAAATGGATAGCACCTGTTGTAAAAATAAATATGAAAATTGGAGGATGGATTAGAACCAACTATGACAAAACAAAAACAACAGACGATACAACTGCTATTCAATTAGACATTATTAACTACCTAGAAAATGAAATGCTAACGCTAAAAGTAAATCTCAACAACAATTTTCCATTAGAAGCAAAAAATGATGATAAAAATCTACAAGAAATCATTCAACTGATTGATCTTGGAAATGGAAAAACAAAGATTGTTTCAACTATGGTTGGTTGGGGAAAAGGAAGTCATTGGGACAAAGCTTACACATTCTTTGAGAGGGGAAATGAGTGGACATATAAAGAATTTTTAAACCTGTTTTAGTAATTCTGGTGATCTTAAAATAGAAAAAACTCAATCACAATATAGTTGTGTATTAAAAAAAACCACAGACACCGTTTTATTTTATGTAGAAAAGTCTAATGAATTTTCTAATGCTTTATCATTAAGATTGACAGCAAGCTAACCATCCAAGCTACCTTCAATAAATGGTTGATGATTCTCTCAAGTAATACTTAACTTGCTTCTCAGCCCAAAAAAAATGTGCTACAAACCCAGTTGTATGTAAGGTTTTAAACAAAAAAATACAAACTTATAAATATGATACGAGTATTGTTTATGCTGTTATTAGGGGCTTTAGCCATTGGCTCTTATGCACAACCTACAGTAGAAATTAGAATTAATTTAGAAGGCTATCAAAGCAATATGCCTAAAAAAGCAATGGTGCTTAGTAAAAGTGTTTTGAACAATCCGATATTGGTTTTAAAAAACAATGCAGGAGCAACACTTAAAGAGTTCAAGTGCACACTACATGAAAAATCCTGGGAGCCATTTGCTCATTATTATGTGGCCAATTTTTCAGAATTTAAACAAGCCGGGAAATATTATTTCGAACTAAAAGAAACTGAAACAATAAGCAACTTTTTTACAATTGGTGCATACCCTAAATGGCAAGAAGATGTTGTTGGTTTTATAAGAACACAACGCTGTGGTTTTAACCCTTATACCAAAGAATTCTGCCATCAAAAAGATGGATTAAGTTTTTTTGGTAAACGATTGGACTCTACTAGAATTGATGCTACTGGTGGATGGCATGATGCTGGAGATCAATTAAAATATTTAATTACCAGTAGCAATACCACTGCTAGATTGTTGATGGCTTATCAAATGAAACCAAACAGTTTTAGTGATGCATTTGATGCAAGGGGATTGCAAGGTGCAAATAAATTACCTGATGTATTGGATGAAGCAAAATGGGGATTGGAATGGATATTGAAACTTCATCCAAGTGCCGATGAATTGTACCACCAAGTGGCAGATGATAGAGACCATAAAGGCTTTAAACTACCACACGAAGAAAATGCTGATTATGGTTGGGGAGCAAATAGTTTTAGACCAGTTTATTTTGCTACAGGTAAACCACAGGGTCTTTCTAAATACAAAAGTGAAGCAACAGGCATTGCTAATTTAGCTGGTCGTTCTTCAGCAACTTTAGCTTTGGGCTATCAAGTTTTTAGCCAGTTTAAAGAGTATGAAGTATTTGCTCAATCCTGTTTAAAAGCTGCTCATGAGCTTTATAACATGGGAAAAAAACAAGAAGGCTACCAACAAGGAAATAGTTTTGGAGCACCTTATCGTTATGAAGAAAATACTTGGGCCGACGATATGGAATGGGCTGCTGCTTGTTTGTACAAAATTTCTAAAGAGAAAAAATTTTTGAAAGACGCAAGGGCTTATGCAAAAATTATTGGCACTTGGTCTTGGATGGAACGAGACACTGCTAGCCACTACGAAATGTATCCATTTGTAAATATGGGGCATTATGCATTGTGGCAAGTTGGCGATTCAACAGACAAAAAAGAAATGAGTAAATATTATGAACACAATTTAGAAAATATAAAAAAGAGGGCTGAAAATAATCCGTATGGAATTGGCCATTTATTTATTTGGTGCTCTAACAATCTTGCTGCTGCAGTTGCAACACAAGCAATGTTATATGAAGAAATGACTGGCTCAAAAAAATATCGCTTTCTCATGCAAAATCATATAGATTGGTTATTGGGTTTAAACCCATGGAGTTCGAGTATGATTACAGGAATTCCTGAGCATGCAGATTCGCCATTAGATGTACATATGCCATTTTGGAGAATTTATAAAAAGTCAATTAAGGGAAGCCTTGTAGATGGACCAATTTGGTCATCAATTCACGATAAAATGATTGGCATAACACTATCGTCACCTGATGAATATGCTCACTTACAACCTAAACACATTAAGTACATGGATGATTGGGCAGATTATAGTACCAATGAACCAACATTGGATGGTTCGGCAGAATTGCTTCTTATTTTAACCAAGTTAAGCGGTGAATAAAATATATTTAAGTTGCTGTTTTTTTATCATTCATTTATCAATTTATGCTCAACATATAATTGATAAAGAAGGAGCAATTGTAAGATCTGATACATCGAAAAAAAATATTTACTTGTGTTTTACAGGTCATGATTATGCCGAAGGTTTTGACTATGTATTGGCTGTTTTAAAAAAACAAAAAGTGAAAGGTTCTTTTTTTCTTACTGGTGATTTTGTAAGGAATAATAAAAAATTGGTAAAACAAATTATTAAAAATGGGCACTTTGTAGGAGCACATTCTGATAAACATATTTTGTACTGCGATTGGAAAAAAAGAGACAGTTTATTGTACTCGGAAGATTTAATAAAAGAAGATATTTTACAAAATTTAATAGTTTTAAAAAAGCAACATATTGAGCCAAAATATTTTATGCCTCCTTACGAATGGCACAATAAAAAGGTAGTAGAAATAGCTGCACAATTAAACCAAAAAACAATAAATTTTTCTAGTGGCACTCGTTCCAATGCAGATTATACAACACCCGATATGCCCAATTATATTTCAAGCGATGATATTTTAAAAAGCATTTACAACTATGTATGCTTAAAAAATATGAATGGTTTTCATTTGCTCATTCATCCTGGTACTAACCCAAAAAGAACAGATAAATTCTATTTTCTTTTAGATGAATTAATTAGCAAACTAAAAAATGAAGGTTACCATTTTGCGAAGTTTTAATATTAAAAAACCCCAGTATTGCTACCGAGGTTTTTTGTTAGAGTTAATGATTTTTGTTATACTAAATTGCTGCCAACAGTAGCATAATTAAAGATGCTACAATTAATGGCAATATGAATGTAATTTGCTTTTTCATAACAACATGTGTTTAATAAAATTATGGTCGTACATAAATTATAGTGTCTCTTCTTTCGCCTTGTAAAACTTTGAACCTAGAGGCAGATAGCTCTAAAATACTATCTACTCTTTCTGTACCATTTGGTCGTGTTATAATAAGGTTTTGTTGGTTGCTACTTAACTTCCATTGTACTTCTTGAGTTCCTTGTGGTGATGATAATTCAATTGTATTGTTTGCTTTAAACTCAAACACCAATGCTGTAACCATTTGTTGCATCATGTCTAAATTTTGTTCCATTTGTTCGGCACGTTCTGGCGATTGTTTTCTAGTATTTTCAATTTGTGCAGCAACAAAGCCATTGATGTTTTCATCTGCAACTTTCCATTTGCCTAAAACAAGTGTAGTTCTGTCTTCTTGTACTAAAAATGCAGTTGTTGTTAAAAAAACAATTGTCAATAAGAAGATAATTTTTTTCATTTTTTGTTTGTTTTTAATTTTTAAAGAGAAGGGAAGAACCCCACACCATGAATAATACGGGGTTCTTTTGTTCCCAACTTCAACCAAGGTTAAATACTATATCGTAACATTAAAGCATTGCCATTGCTGCTGTATTCTTTTGCTGTATTTTTTACAGGTGCAGCTTGCTTTGATGGTTTTGTAGGTTGATATTTATAAGTTGAACTATCGGCAGGCATTGGTGTTTGCAACTCCTTTTTTAGTTCGTTTGCTTTACGCTCAGTTTCTTCCAATTCTTTTTGAACTTCTTCTTTAGATTTTTTGTAGTTTCTTAATTTATCGCTGCTATCATAATCATCTTCATCATCCGAATTGCTCAATTGATTGGTACGTTTTAAACCGTCTTTAGTCATTATATATTCTACATCATGCCTCCAACGTTGTTCAACTTCATCATCACTATCCCAAGCATTTTCAAAATCGTCGTTGGTGCCAAAGCTAACTCTTGCGTTATGGCTCCAATCCCAACCTGAATTTGATTTAATTACAATTCGTTTACCAATTGGTACTGCAATTGTGATTAATACATTTTGATTTCTGAATTTATCTTGTGGCGTAATGCTAATTCCTTTTTCTAATAATAAAGTGCTGTCTATTTGATTGATGTTGTAGTTGATGTGACTTACCAAAACATTGGCATTTTGCCTACTTCTTCCATTACTAAACTTTACCATTTTTACAGAAAAACTATCTGTTTTTGTTTTTACAATTCTTATACGAACGTTTCTTACAAAAACAGTGTCCTCATCTAACGATGCAAATGGTTCAATTTGAAACCAATTGTTTCTTCTGTAATACTTACCAAAAGAGTTGGCTTTTACTTCCAATTTTTCAACAGTAGGATTGGATAATTGTATGGTTTCTTCAATAGGATTGTTTCTATATTTAAACTCTTTGCTTAAAGATGCAATTAAGCAAATTACACAAACCCAACCCAAAGTCCATAATCCTGAAAAGCTCCAACGTATGATGTTGCTATTGCCTTTCATTTTTGTAATTCTTCTAATAATAAATACGACTACACCAACAACTGGTACCCATATAAATAGTAGCAAGGTTCCCCAAGTAAATACTGTTTGTAATCCATTGTTTATTAAGTAACCTTTTGCTGGTAATAAGCCTGTAAATAGTACACCTAAGCTAAATAAAGCAGCTACTACAGCAAACAAAATACAGCCCAAAATAAAGTATGCAAATATTTTTGCGATCAATGCAATAAAATTGCCTAACCCTCCGCTTCTTTTACGAGTAACTGTGTTTGCTTCGTTGGCAAATTGTGTAGTTTTTTCGGCAACTGTTTCGCCAAACTCTTTTCCTTTTTCGCCAACTGTTTGCCCAAATTGATTGGCTCTTTGGCTAAATTCTTCTCCAAATTTTTGTGCTCTTTTACCAAAGCCTTCTAAATCGCCTTGTATGGTATTTTTAATATTGTTTAAATCTACTTTTTCACCTTTCATTTCTAGTTTATCGGCACTGGTTTTTGCTTCAGGCAATACCATCCATAAAATGATATAAATAAACAAAGATCCTGGGCTAAATGATACACTTAAGAAACTTGGAAAATCCCATAAACCCCAATTTCCAAATCTAAATACAAAAGAGAAAAATGGAATTAAAAAGA
>JAGOUF010000115.1 GCA_018061385.1 Chitinophagaceae bacterium
GTTAAAAAACAAAAGAAGGAACGTGTAAAAACATATACCGATGAAATTATTAGTTATTTATGGGTAACATTTGGTATTAGTATGTTTATGGTTTCTGTAATTATTGCTAGGGCAAATACTTGGGTAATTATGTATCCAATTGTATTAATGTTATATGGCATTCCAACTTTTTTAACAGGTATAATCATGCGATTCACTCCTTTAAAAATTGGAGGAATTGTATGTTGGGTTTTAAGCATTATTGCAACACTTATAGCACCTATTTATGTATTATTATTATTGGCCATTGCAATGTTAGCTGCATGGATAATTCCAGGATATTTATTAAGAGCAATGTTTAAAAAACAAACTGCATGAACAAAGAAAAAAAATTAACAGAACAAGAAAGTTTGCAACTGATAACATCAATGATTCAGAAAGCAAAATCTAGTTATCACGATAGGGGTACTGGTGCAATTTTATGGGGTACAGTTGTTTCAATTGCATCGTTTGTAACATACTTACAAGGTGAATATAATTTTAAATTACCCTTCGATATTTTTCTAATTGTAATAGCAGCTTTTATTCCTCAAATATATATTTCCATCAAAGAAGGTAAGAATAAAGCAAAGGTTAAAAAGTTTGAAGATGCTGCAGTTGATAGTGTATGGATTGTTTTTGGAATTACATTGTTTGGAATTACATTTTATCAAAATGTAATTCCAAGTGCAACCGTTAGTTTAACAAAGCTAGATGGTTGGCAACCTATGAAACATTTTATAGATGGTAGTAAACCAGATGAAGTGATGAACTTATTTGCACCAAGTGTTTATTCACTCTATTTATTAATGTATGCAATGCCAACATTGGTAACTGGGTTAGCAAAAAAGTTTACACCCATGATCATTGGAGCAATCATTACCTATGTGTTATTTGCTTTTTCTTGCTTCACACAAAGTAAATACGATATGCTATTTGGCACAATAGCAGCAATTGTTTGTTGGTTAATTCCAGGAATTGTTTTAAGAAAAAAATATTTGATGCAAAAGGGTAGCAATGTTTAAAGAATTAGATCCCATATTACATTCTCAACTAAGACTTGCAATCATGAGTTTACTCATTGGTGTAAAGGAGGCTGAGTTTACTTTTATAAAAGAAAAAACAAATGCAACAGCAGGCAATCTAAGTGTACAAGTACAAAAACTAAAGGATGCAGGTTATATAGAAGTGAACAAGCAGTTTAAGGATAATTATCCTTTAACTACTTGTTCAATTACTAAAAAAGGCGTTAATGCGTTTGAAGCCTATGTAAACGATTTACAAGCATATTTAAATGTTGAGAAAAAATAAATTCAAGTAAATTTTAAAAATTTGCTCAATTATAAAAGCCGAAATAGAACTATTTCGGCTTTTATAATTCCTACTTATTTACAGTTTGTTTAGTTAATTGTAAAATTATTTTATATTTATTAAACAAAAGAATCCGAATCATTTTGTTTAACAATTTGTTTTCAATTATTAAACAAAAATTAGGTTAGTTCAAAACATTTTGTTTAAGTTTGCGTTATAATAATTAAACAAGAAAGGTTATGTCAATAGTTAATTTCGATCAAATGTTGTTAAACAACACAGAGTTTTTAAAGCCATTTGCGATTACTTTAACCAGAGATCAAGAACAAGCAAAAGATTTAATGCAAGAAACTTTGTATAGAGCTTTAGCCAATAAAGAAAAATACAATGTAGGCACCAATGTAAAAGCTTGGTTGTATACCATTATGCGTAATATTTTCATTAATAATTATCGCAGAAGGAGTAAGCAACAAACCATTTTTGATAGCACACCCGACGATTTTTTATTAAACCTTAGTCAAGGTGCAGTTGCCAACGATGCAGTTGCAACATTAAATATGAAAGAAGTGCAAGAAGCCATAGATCAATTACCTGAAATCTTTAAAACACCTTTTCTTTTATATTTCGATGGATTTAAATACAATGAAATTGCTGATATGTTAACTGAACCTTTGGGAACAATTAAAAGTAGAATTCACTTTGCTAGAAAATTATTGAAAACACAAATTAATAGACACTAATTATATAGAGTAGATAGAATTTGTTGAATAAATTTTCAAGTTCATCAAAATAAATTAAAAGAATGGAGCAACGGAATGTTTCATTCTTTTTTATTTTTAAATAGTTTTTTCTCAACAAAACTGTTGTATTATTAAACAATTAATTCAACAACTTGTAATACACTTTTTTATACAAACAAAATGGCTAAAAGCGTAATAGTAATTGGATCTGGTTTTGCAGGATTATCTGCAGCTTCTTTTATGGCAAAAGCAGGTTGGCAAGTAACTGTTTTAGAAAAGCATGAACAAGCTGGAGGGAGAGCAAGAAAATTACAAGCCAATGGTTTTACGTTTGATATGGGGCCAAGTTGGTATTGGATGCCAGATGTTTTTGAACGTTATTTTAAACAGTTTAACAAAAATGTGTACGACTATTATAGTTTGTTTCGTTTAGATCCATCCTATAGAATTTATTGGCAAGATGAGCCAATGGATATTCCTGCTAGTTACGAAGCTTTACAAAATTTGTTCAATTCTATTGAGCCAGGTAGTGGCGAATTGTTGGATAAATTTTTACAAGAAGCTGCTTATAAATATGAAGTAGGAATTAATAAATTGGTGCATAAACCTGGACAATCTTTAGCTGAATTTTTAGATTGGGATTTAGCTAGCGGAATTTTTAAATTAGATGTTTTTAATTCCATAAAATCTCACGTAGCAAAGCATTTCAGCAATCCTAAGCTTCAACAATTGTTAGAATTTCCTGTTTTATTTTTAGGGGCTTTGCCCGAGAAAACTCCAGCTTTATACAGTTTAATGAATTATGCTGATATTAAAGGAGGAACTTGGTTTCCAAAAGGTGGTATGTACAGTATTGTAGATGCCATGCATCAACTAGCAACAGAGCTTGGTGTGCAGTTTAAGTTTAATGAAAACGTACAAGAAATTGTTGTTGAAAATGGAATTGCCAAGCAAGTAAAAACAGAAAATCATACTTATGAAGCAGATGTAATAATTGGTGGTGCAGATTATCATTTTATAGAAACTCAATTGTTACCAAAAACTTATAGAAGTTATAGCGAAGCATATTGGAACAAAAGAGTAATGGCCCCAAGTTGTTTAATATATTATGTTGGGTTGAATAAAAAATTGAAGAATGTATTGCATCACTCTTTATTTTTCGATACATCTTTTGAAGTGCATGGTAAAGAAATTTATACAACAAAACAATGGCCAACAAATCCATTGTTTTATGTAAGTGCAACATCGGTTACAGATGCTTCAGTTGCACCAGAGAATTGTGAAAATTTATTTTTCTTAATCCCTACAGCAACTGGCTTACAAGGCGATACAGAAGAATTGAGGGAACAATATTTTACCATGATTGTACAACGCATGGAGGAAAAAATTGGAGAACCAATTTTACCACATATTGTATACAAAAAATCGTATGCACATAGCAATTTTATAAACGATTACAATGCTTTTAAAGGCAATGCTTATGGTTTAGCAAATACACTTTTGCAAACCAGTATTTTAAAGCCAAGTTGTAAAAGTAAAAAAATTAAAAACTTGTATTATACAGGGCAATTAACTGTTCCTGGACCAGGTGTGCCACCAAGTTTAATAAGTGGAGAAGTGGTAGCTAAGCTTGTAACCAAAGAATTTTCATCATAAATTGAACCATTTTTGATAGAAGATTAAACAAAACAAAAGAATTGTTGTTTTAATTTTTTTAATTCCATAGTTTTAAATACAATCAAATTTCTTGTATGACCAATATGCAACATTTTCATGAGGTTAGTATGAATTGCAGTCGCAATACTACAGAAAAGTATAGCACTAGTTTTTCTTCTGCCATTAAATTGCTGCATAAAGATTTGCGTCAACCAATATTTAATATATATGGATTTGTTCGTTTTGCCGATGAAATTGTAGATACTTTCCACAACCACAATAAAGCCGTTTTATTAGAAGAATTTAAACGAGAAACCTATTTGGCAATTGAAAGAAAAATTAGCTTAAACCCAATCCTACATAGTTTTCAATTAACAGTCAATCAATACAATATCAGTCACGATTTAATAGAAGCTTTTTTATATTCCATGGAACTCGATTTAAGTGAAAGAAAATATGATAAAAGTGGCTATGAACAATATATTTATGGTAGTGCAGAAGTGGTTGGCTTAATGTGTTTGTATATTTTTTGCGATGGCAACACAACTTTGTATGAACAATTAAAACCTAGTGCAAGAAGTTTAGGTGCAGCTTTTCAAAAAGTAAATTTTTTAAGAGATTTAAAAGCCGATTTTGAAGGGTTGGAAAGAGTATATTTTCCAGGATGTGATTTTAGAAACTTCACCGAAACTGATAAACAAAATATAGAATTTGACATTCAAAAAGATTTCAACGAAGCGTATGTGGGAATTCTTCAATTGCCAATGAAATCCAAATTTGGTGTATATGTGGCGTATAAATATTATTTATCGCTCTTCAATAAAATAAAAAAATTAGAGCCAGAAAATATTATGGAACAACGTGTACGCATACCAGATTATGGTAAATTTTTTATTGTTGCAAAAGCTGGTTTAAGAAGTCAATTAAATTTATTGTAGTACTTTATTAAGCATCTTCAAAATTTTACTTTAGTTAAGTAATTAATAGATTCAAATTGAATCTATTTTCCCTTTCATATTTATACTATTTTTAGAGCATGGAACAAGTGATTTTAGTTGATGAAAATGATCAACAAACTGGCTTTATGGAAAAAATGGCTGCACATGAACAAGCTGTATTGCATAGAGCTTTTAGTGTGTTTATTTTCAATGGCAATGGAGCAATGTTGTTACAACAAAGAGCTATCCATAAATACCATAGTGGTGGCTTATGGACCAATGCTTGTTGCAGTCATCCAAAACCAAACGAAACTGTTGCCAATGCTGCAACAAGAAGATTGCAAGAAGAAATGGGTTTTGTAACTTCTGTTCATCCTGCTTTTCAATTTCTATATAAAGCCAATTTCGAGAATGGGTTAACCGAGCATGAATATGATCATGTTTTTATTGGTACTTACAATGGAGCAATTAATTTAAATACTGAAGAAGTTGAAAATTATTGCTTTAAAACAATCAATGAAATTGAAGTAGATATTTCTACGAATCCAACAACATATACAGAATGGTTTAAAATTGCTTTACCTAAAGTAAAAGCATGGTTACAACAAAACAATTATCAATATGCCTAAGCCTACAGCAATTGTTATTGGTGCTGGAGTAGCAGGATTGGCATCGGCTATAAGGCTTGCTGTTAAAGGGTATGCTGTACAAGTATTTGAAAAAAATAGTTATCCTGGTGGTAAATTATCTCACTTTAGTTTAGTCAATTATCAATTTGATGCAGGGCCTAGTTTGTTTACTCAACCACAAAATATAGAAGAACTTTTTCAGTTGGCCAACGAGCCAATGGAAGCATATTTTACGTATCAATCTTTGCCAATCTCTTTCAAATATTTTTTTGAAGATGGCACTATTGTAAATGCTTATACCAATCAACAAAAGCTAATTCAAGAGTTTAAAGAAAAGCTGGGTGAAGATGAAAATGCAATAAAAGCATATTTACAGCAGTCAGAAAAAGTGTACAACAATATTGGAAAGTTGTTTCTAAATTTCTCGTTACATAAAACAGCAACTCTATTTAAAGCTCCAATTTTAAAAGCAATTGCTGCAACAAAATTTAAGCATTTGTTTAGAACAATGAACCAAGTAAACAAAGCATCTTTTAGCAATGCTAAAACAGTTCAATTGTTTAATAGGTATGCAACTTACAATGGCAGCAGTCCATATAAAGCCCCTGGAATGCTAACTTTAATTCCACACTTAGAATTAAACGAAGGCACTTTTTATCCAAATGGTGGCATGATTAATATAACCAATGCATTGTATAAATTGGCCATAAAAAAAGGAGTGGTTTTTAATTTTAATACACCTGTACAAAAAATTGTTCAACAGAATAATATTGTACAAGGCATTGTTGTAAATGGAGAAAATGTACCTAGTGAAATTGTAGTGAGTAATATGGATGTTTACTTTACCTATAAAAAATTATTGAATCAAGAAATTGCAGCACAAAAAATTTTAAAGCAAGAAAGAAGTAGTAGTGCTCTTATTTTTTATTGGGGAATTAAAAAAGAATTTAAAGAGTTAGAATTACACAATATTTTTTTTACAAATAATTACGAAGCTGAGTTTAACACACTGTTCAATACAAAAAAATTGTATGCAGATCCAACAGTGTACATAAATATTACCAGCAAATGTGAGCCAGGGTTACAAGCTCCAATTGGAAAAGAAAATTGGTTTGTAATGATTAATGTACCTAACAATATTGGGCAAAATTGGGAAGCTTACAAACAAGAAGCTAAAGCAAATATTGTTCAAAAGTTAAATCGAATTTTACAAGTAAATATCGAAACCTTAATTGAAGAAGAAGCAGTATTAGATCCTATATTAATTGAAGAAAAAACAGCATCATATATGGGTTCATTGTATGGCACATCTTCTAATTCAAAAATGGCAGCGTTCTTGCGTCATCCCAATTTTAGTAAGTCAATTAAAGGGT
Organism: Chitinophagaceae bacterium; assembly: GCA_018061385.1. Lineage (GTDB taxonomy): Bacteria > Bacteroidota > Bacteroidia > Chitinophagales > Chitinophagaceae > UBA1930. Next base: position 6,666 of record JAGOUF010000115.1, read on the forward strand.
TGTATTTTGTTGGAGGAAGTGTACACCCAGGTGGTGGAATTCCACTTTGTTTACAAAGTGCAAAAATTATGAGTGAATTTGTATCAAAACCTGCTGATTCAATATGAAGTTTTCGAAACAAAATATAGCTTTATTTATAGCAATACTTTTTCATGTTTGTGGAGCTGTAGGAATTATTTTTTCACCATATAAAAATTGGTTTATTCAAAACACAACATTGAATTTATTAATTATGGTTGTTATGCTTATCTATACTCAACCTCAAAAAAATAGTGCATTTTATATTTTTGCAGTTGCAGCTTTTGCAACAGGTATGCTTACAGAAATGATTGGTATTAATACTGGTTACTTATTTGGTAATTATCAGTATAGCAACGTAATGGGTTATAAATTATTGGGAGTTCCTTTATTAATTGGAGTGCAATGGTTTGTTACAGTTTTTTGCTGTGGTATTGCTATACATAAATTACATGTTTGGACAGAAGCAAAATATGCAGCAAAAGGAATGATTTT
>JAGOUF010000116.1 GCA_018061385.1 Chitinophagaceae bacterium
TAATCATAATTTCCTTTTCGGCAGTTCCTGTAAAATAATTATCAATTTGGTTATCCAAAATATTTGCTCCTCCCGTAAAAGATTGTGAAACAGTTAAATCTACCGGAGAGTTAGATACAGAAACTGTACCAGGGGCTGTTCCATCTGGAATTGCATTAAAATTTAATGCCGAACCGCCACCGCAAGTTGTTACTTCTAAATAATCTGGTATTCCATCATTATCGTTATCAATGTCTAAACTATTTCTAATTCCATCCCCATCAGTATCTAATTCGTAGGCAACAGTTATTCTAATATGGTCAACATAAGCAGTTCTTGTTCCACCACCTCTGGTTATTCTTGCTCTAAATCTAACACCAAAAGTTGATGAATTTACAATAGAACCTGTAAGTGTGGCACCCCAAGTATCTGTTAAAGAACCATACCCATAATATGCATCACTAGTTGCCCATTTTGTTGTTGCATCTGCCTTGTTGGTAGCACTTAAATCTACCCCTGCATTTCTAAGGTATAAGGCATTGTCTTGTACGTAGTTAGTAGCACTATTATCGCTTGCAGCTTTTTCAATTTCTACATAAACACCGGTTACTATTGCTGTTGCTGGAATATTAAAACCAAAATTGGTAGCAAATAAATCGGCTGTTGTTCTTGTTGATGTTGTTGCATGAGAAGCATCGGAATTATTAGATGTATAAATATTGGTTGGGTTACTCCAAGTATTTCCTGAACCTGTTGTACCAGTACCTGCTGAGTTTGCACCTACCGTTGTAATATATTGAGCTTTTGAAAAAAGTGGAAGACAGATGGATAAAAAAATAAGTATCAATATTAGAAAAAACTCTCCAATAAGATAATCATTGAATATCAATGATTTAAAGTTCTTCGACTGTAGCAAAGTTGCTAATCTTTTCATAGTTGGGGTGGTCTTTTAAGACACAGAATATTGGATACAAGCCACGATGGAATGGCACTCAATTAATTAAAACGAATTTTTTGCAGAAATATTGAGTATAGTACATGAGAAAATGAACAATTGAGTTATTCAATTGCAGTAAAACAGTATAGTTTAAAATAAATTAAACAAAATAAAATTTATAACATTCTGATTATAAATAATTTATAAAAAAAACATGACAAAATAAATAATTGTATAATTGAAAAAATAATCTCAATTATTTAAGTAATTTAATTGTTTGAACGCCACTTATTGACTGAATTTTCAACAAATAGAATCCTCTACTTAAATTTTTGAATGAATTGATTGTAATTGAATTGCTACCAATATTTATTTCATTTGTTTGCTGAACAATTATTTTACCACTCATATCCAGTAAACTGAAGAATAATTTTTCCTTTTGTTTCGTATTTACGGTTAACCCAATTGAATTTGTGAATGGATTGTTGTGTACAATTATTTCGTTTTTTATGGTTGATTTTATACTTACAATATTGGTATAAAATATTTTGCCATTTTTATCTAGTTGTTTAATTCTATAATAAAAAGAATTGCTACTTATATTGTTTAAGATATGCCTATAAATGTATGTTGAACTACTAAAATTACTTGCTAAAACAGTAGCAATTTTTTGAAACTCTGTTCCATTTGTACTAAATTCTACCTCATAATAATTGGTTGATAATTCGTTTTCAACTCTCCAATTTAATAAGGCTATTGGCTCTTGATAATTTACGCTAAAAGCAACAATGTTTAATGGCAATATGCTTAAGTTTCTCCAATCTCTGTCTCCAGCAGCATCTGATTTTTGCAACCCTATTAATGAACCAGTTGGGGTTGGACCATCAAAACCTCCACCTGCTCCCATATTACCCATAGTTACATTTTTATAATAATTACCAGCAGTTAATGAAGTAATGTTGTTGTTATCAAATACATTCATTAAACCATCTGCATCGGTATCGCCAGAAGCTTCTATTGTTGCTTGTGCAATGGTTCTAAAAGGTGCGTTTCTATCGCCTTCATTTCTATCTGCTACTCCATCATTATCGGTATCAGTATCTCTATAATCTGGAGTACCATCGCCATCTTTATCAAATGGAGTTAAACCATTTCCACCAAATATGCCTATTTGTGCATTTTGTTCGTAAATATCATTTATGCCATCTGCATCGGTATCAACGTCACTCGGAACAACATAGCTATTGGTACTTTGTGCTTCTACATTATCTGTAATGCCATCATTATCACTATCTATATCTAAGTAATCAAAAATAGCATCGGCATCAGAGTTTCTTAAGCTTAATGACGCAAGTCCAATTACGGTATTTGACCAACCATTTGTTCTTGTTCCACTAACAAGTCCTGCACTTGCAGCAACAGTTCCATTTGAACCTGTTCTACCAACCAACCCTGCTTCAATAACATCTAAAAGCCCATCGCCATCGCTATCTAAATCGTAAGGATTGGGCAACCCAACTTTATCGGCATTTTTGTTTGGCCAACTATTTGCCAAGCCATCATTATTTGTATCAGCACCCGATTTTAGCAATGCATTATTTCCATCTAAAGCATCTTGATACCCATTTTGATTAATATCACCAAATGAATCTACCCTTCCGTCATGGTTGCTATCGGTTCCTCCAACTTCAATAATATCTGGTATTCCGTCATTGTCGCTATCTAAATCTAAATAGTTTGCTACCCCATCTCCATCTAAATCTAACACAGTTAAACCTGCATTGGTTAAGCAATTTGCCAAACCTGTTGTAGCATTAAAAGTGCAATCTATTTTACCATCTCCATTTTCATCAACTCCTCCATTTTCAATAACATCTGGTATTCCGTCATTATCACTATCTAAATCTAAATAATCAGGAATAGCATCTCCGTCGGTATCCATTAGCTTACAAAAAGTAACGGCACTAATATAAATTTCTGCATTTTTTTTGTTTGGATTTACATCGTAATAACGAATTACTACCGAATCAATTGGTTCATTTATATTTATAATTACTCTACCATTGTTAGATGAATTTGCTAAATTGTTATTGGTTTGTGTAGTTACAAAACCATTTGTAGCAAAGTTGCTTATTTGCGATCCAGCAGTAAATTCGGAATTTAGTAAACTATATATAGTACCACCTTTGTAGACATATACATAGATAGAATCTTTCCATTTATTTACTCCATTATTTCTAGCATCAATATCATTAATTTCAAAACTTAAATTAGTAATTTTTTGGCTGAAACTTAAAGTTAAATCTGCATATTCAATACCATTATTAGGATTGCAAATAAATCGAATATCATTTGATGCGTTGCCTGAATGCAAATTGGATTGAGTGATAGACGCAGTTAACGAAAATGGATTGCGTAAGTACGGTGTTAAAGTAACTCCATTTACTGTTTGTGCAGTAGGAGTACCACTTGTACCCCATGTAAATTGACTAGTTGATGAGCAGCCATACTCATTCACATCTAAAATGCCATCATTGTCATCGTCAACATCATCTCTATCATTTACACCATCTCCATCAGCATCATTATCTACACACTCCTTTAAACCCAAAGCTGTTAAACCCCATTCATCTCCACTCGACAAAAAAGCAGCATCAGTAATCTTCAATTTAACACTTGTGCTATTTGCTGTAAAATTGTAAGCAATTCTTTTCCACCCACCTAGTGCTGCACTATTTTGTGTTGCTGCTTCTGTTAATACATAAGGCCCGTATCCAACAGTTCCGTCAGGTAGTCCATTGGTTCCATCAATTCTAATTCTAATGATTGGGTCTTGAGCATTATTGGCTGTTTCTCGTAAATTAGAAACATAAAAGTAAAAAGTATAAGACTTGCCAATTGTTAAGCCCGATATATTTTGTTGATACACTAAAAATTCTTCCCCATTCAATGTGTTTCCTGCGATATACATAAAGTTGGATTGGGCTGCAACATTATAAGTAGCATCGCCAGGAAAAACAACTTGATTGGTATTGAGACAATTACCACTACCAATATATGGACTATTGCTAAGTGTTACAATTGCAAATGCATTGCCTTGAGACATATTGGTTTTAGCACATGCTGTTGCTGACGTACCTCTATAATCGGTTTGAGCAATAAATGAACCTCCAGAAAAATTATATGTAGTACCCGTACCACTTGAATAAGTGTTACCTGTTGAATTAGAAATTGTACTTGTAAAACCACCATTTAACAATAACCCTGTTTCAATTGCTGAAGCAATATTTTCACATTCGCTGTTTACTCCTTGGCTTAAAACTGAAGCATTACAAGTAGCTGGTCTATCATTAATATCTTTAGGGGAAATTACATTTTTTGTAGTATTTGATGTTGCTCCATAACCATCATCAAACATACCATTACTAGGGCTAGAAAGTGTTGGTGTTGCATCATAAAAATTTGCTGCAGGAGACGAATTATTTCCAAATTGGTTATAGTTAATGGTAGTTCCAGAAAAATAATAATTTCCTGAACCTGTTACCGTGCCTCCATTATGAGTAAAGTTGATTCCTTGAACCCAAGCATCTACCCCATTGTAAAAGTTTTGCTCAAATATTACAGAAGAACTTGAAGGATCTGAATCTAATGGAATTAAAATATACCCATAATTCTGTGTACTTGGCGATTGATTGGTAAAGCCATTAACAGCTACAATGGTACAATTATTTATAGGTGTACTTGAACCACCAAATGTTACTCTACCATTTACGTATATATACCCACTATTGGTAAATACGCCATTTGTATTTAAGTAAGTATTCCCATTATTCATTTGAATATTGCCATTATTTACCATAGTGCTGCCATTATCTAACTGATAATTGTTGATAAAATTGGCAGTTCCACTATTGGTAAATGAACATGCATTGGCTAAAGTAAAAGTTGATTGAAATGCAATTGTACCAGTACTGTTATTTAACATTGTTGAACCACTTAATGTAAAACTGTTCAACGAAATGTATGCACTGTTTGTAATAACTGAACTACTACTTATTGTATTTGAACTACCTGTAAATAAAAATTGACCAGCAGTATTTGTAATCGTAGTACCTGTATAAGCTTGCTGTGCAGAAGCTGTAAAAATACCACTATTGTTTATAGTAGATCCTGCTAACAAAGTACTATAACCAGCCATTAAAAAAGTACCTGTATTGTTTATGGTTGTAGCTGCATTGTTGCCACTTTGAAACCCATTGTTAAAATTGATAGTGCCAGAATTTGTAATACTGAATGCACTATTCATATTCATGCCCTGATTGAAATTCATAGTACCAGTATTTGCAATTGTAAATGCTGCATTTACTGTCATATAAGTTGAAATTGTTACAGTTCCATTATTGGTAATTGTTCCACCAATATTATACAAACCACCTGGGTTAAATTGACTACCACTTTCTATATAAATTTGTGCCCCTGCAGGTATATTATCAATATTGCCATTGAAACGACCATTACCTGTTATACAAATTTTTGATGTTGAAGAAATACTACTAACTGTTCCAGAAAAAATTGCTCCATTGCTAATACACATATTTTGACCAGCACTTAAAGAATAGTTACTACTATTGTTAGAAGTAATATTAACAGTACAACTTGCACATGGAGATTGTGCCATTGTTTGCAAATGATAAAAAAATATTATTACTATACCTAATAAAAACTGTTTCATTATACGAGTCTCAATAATTAAAAAATTTAATTACGTAAATACAATACAAATGGATTGTATTAAACATTAGTTTTTAAGGTGTTAGGGGGTGTTTGTGTATTTTGGAATAAATATTAGCTAAGTATAGGCAATACCACTGATAAAAAGATGATAAAACATGCCAATATAAACTCGCCAATTAAATTATTACCAAAAAAGTTTGCAACTATTTTCTTTGGAATAAATTCCGATAATAGATTTTTCATGCTGGATAGGATTTTAGGTATCTATTTAGGAATTGTATTCCCAATATAGGAAAATGTATACATAAAACGAACGTTATTGCAATTTATTATCTAACAAATTAAAAAAACTATATTAACAACTTGCAAATCAGTTAAATACAATAAAAAATGTTTACCAACTTGTACAATATAAAAAGCCACTTTAATTAATTAAAGTGGCTTTTTATTATTTTTAGAACGTTGCTATTTATTTAGCTTCAGTATCTCCGCCTTCTAATTTAGCTTTAATATCGGCTAAAGCTCCTAAATCGCCTAAAGTTGCTTTTTCAACTTTAGCTTGAACAGCTTTTACTGCTTTTTTAGTAACTTCTGCTTCTGCTTTTGCTTCTTTTTTCACTGCTTCCTTTTCTTCGGCTACAGCTTGCTCCCAAATACGAGTATGGCTTACAACAATTCTTTTCTCATTTCTATCAAACTCAATTACTACGAATTGTGCAGTTTCATCTGCTTGTACTTGTTTACCATCTTCTTTAAAAGTATGACGGTTAGGCACAAATCCTTCTAAGCCATAAGGTAATTGTACTAAAGCACCTTTGTCATCTTTACGAGTAACAACAGCTTCATGTACACTTCCAATTGCAAATGTTTCTTCTAAAGCAGTCCAAGGATCTTCTTCCAATTGCTTATGACCTAATTGTAATTTGCGATTTTCTTTATCAATACTTAAAATAATGATATCAATATTTTCGCCAACTTTTACATAATCACTAGGGTGATTGAAACGCTTCAACCAGCTTAAATCGCTAATGTGAATCATTCCACCAATACCTGGCTCTAACTCAACAAACACACCATAAGGAGTAATGTTTTTCACCAACCCTTGGTGCTTACTACTTTCAGGGAATTTGTTTTCAATAGTGCTCCAAGGATCGTTCGTCATTTGCTTAATTGATAAGCTCATTTTACGACTATCCTTATCTAAAGTAACCACCTTCGCTTCATGCTCATCGTTCAATTTAAAGAACTCTTTTGCATTAATTGGAGTATTAGCCCAAGTAATTTCACTTACGTGTACTAACCCTTCAACACCTGGTTGAATTTCTAAGAATGCACCATAATCTTCAATGTTTACAACTTTACCTTTAACAATGGTACCTTCAGCTAAACCTTCTGGTAACACATCCCAAGGGTGTGGAGTTAATTGTTTTAAACCTAAGCTGA
>JAGOUF010000117.1 GCA_018061385.1 Chitinophagaceae bacterium
TAAAATTGTTTATACATTTCATTCAACTCGTATAATTCTAAATTACATGTAACTGTTGAGCTTACAAAAATACCTCTTGTAAAATCGCCACGCCAAGGCACAAAACTTAAACCACCATCCTCTGAAGAAGAGTTTGCAAAACTGTTTTGCAATTGCAATAATGATTCTCCAATTTCTCCTAAATGTTGGTGCGTTAATGTTTTATATGCTTGTACATTGTTAGCTCTCCAGCTAAAATGCGAAGTTGCACTTAAACTTTGCCCTGCACCTGTACTACCTGTAATTCCAGTTGTGTACACATCGCCTAGCAACCCTGCTTTTGCTAAAGGCAATAAACCCAATTGAATTGCAGTTGCAAAACAACCAGGGTTGGCTATATTATTTGCTGTTTGTATTTGAGGTTTATTTAATTCTGGTAAGCCGTAAACGAAATTTCTTTTATTAAAATTAGCATCGGCTTTTAAACGAAAATCATTGCCAATATCAATAATTTTTACACCTGACGGAATCTCGTTATCAGCAACAAACTTTTTCCCTTCCCCGTGTCCTGCACATAAAAAAACAACATCAACATCAAAATGGTGTTCTGCTGAAAAAGTCTGTTCAGTTTCGCCAATCAAATCTCCATGAACCGATGAAATCAAATTGCCAGCATTGCTTTTGCTTTGTACATACGCAATATTTGCGTTTGGATGATTGATTAATAATCGTATCAACTCACCACCTGTATAACCAGCACCACCAATAATACCAACACTAATTTTCTTCATGTGCTGCTGCATTTACTTTGTGAAAAATTGACGTTTGGTTGCCAAATATTTTACTAAAGCCACGTACATCTTCCCCTGTAAAACCTGTATTCATTTCGCCATATTTACCAAAAGCACTATTCATTAAATCGTACTTACTTTCTATACCAATAATTTGAAAACGGTAAGGCAATAATTGTACAAAAACTTTGCCTGTAACAGTACGCTGGCTTTTTTCTAAATAAGCTTCAATGTCTCTCATTACAGGATCTAAAATTTGTCCTTCGTGTAACCAGTTTCCATAAAATTGAGCTAAACTATCCTTCCATTGCAATTGCCATTTGGTTAACACATGTTTTTCCAAAGCATGATGTGCTTTTAAAATAACCATGGGTGCAGCTGCTTCAAAACCAACACGACCTTTAATGCCAATAATGGTGTCGCCAACATGTATATCTCTACCAATACCAAATGGCCCTGCCAATGTTTGTAAATATTGAATTGCCTCACTCGGATGATCAAAAGTTTCGTTGTTTACACCAACCAATTCTCCATTTTCAAAATGCAATTCAACTTCTTCTGCATTGTGTTTGGTTACTTGCGTTGGCCATGCACTTTCGGGCAATAACCCTTTACTGTTCAAGGTTTCTCTTCCCCCAACACTAGTACCCCACAATCCTTTATTAATTGAGTATGCTGTTTTTTCAAAATTCATTGCAACACCTTTTTCTTTTAGGTATTCAATTTCTGCTTCACGGCTCAATTTTAAATCACGAATGGGTGTAATAATTTCTATACCAGGAATTTCAATATGAAAAACCATATCAAATCTTACCTGGTCGTTTCCAGCACCTGTACTTCCATGAGCCACAGCATCTGCGTCAAGTGCTTTTACATGATCGGCAATGTGTAAAGCTTGCACCAATCTTTCGGCACTTACACTTAATGGATAGGTATTGTTTTTTAATACATTTCCAAAAACTAAATATTTTATAATTGAATCGTAATAACTTTTTACAGCATTTACTGTGGTGTGAGTTTTAACCCCCAATGTATATGCATGTTGTTCAATATGTTTTAACTCTTCGTTGCTAAAACCACCAGTATTTACAACAATGCTGTGCACTTCATAATCAAACTCTTCAGTAAAATATTTTACACAAAAACTAGTGTCTAATCCACCCGAAAAACCTAATACAATTTTCTTACTCATATTTTTTCTTTTATCAAACTGCTTAGTATATAATCTTTATCACAAAGACTTCGGCTACTTTGTGAATTTATTAAAAATTAAAAAAGTATCTTAAAAAAGACTTTGCACCACCACCTCCAGCTACATCATCTTTCTTTAAAAATCTTCTTAAAAGCTTACTTTGTTTTAGCCGTTGAAAACGTTCGAATACTTTACTTTTTTTATCAAAATATTCTTTGGTTTCTTTTGGTTCGTAATGATCAATTGGATCAAATAGCATGGCTGTACACATACAATTTTTTCTGTCTTTACTCGATAAAATATCAAAATTTACACAGCTTTTACAACCAGCCCAAAACTCTTCATCATTGGTAAGTTCACTATACGTTACTGGCTCATAACCCAACTCACTATTAATTTTCATTACTGCTAAGCCTGTAGTTAAACCAAAAATTTTAGACGTAGGATATTTCTCTCTACTTAAATCAAAAATTCTTTTTTTAATTAGTTTAGCAACTCCGCTTTTTCTAAATTCTGGTGCTACAATTAAGCCACTATTTGCTACAAATTCGCCATGTTGCCAAGCTTCAATGTAACAAAAGCCAACCCATTGGCCAGTTGTAGTAACAGCTATTACAGCTTTATCTTCTAATATTTTGGCAGCAATATATTCTGGTGTTCGTTTTGCAATACCTGTACCTCTAGCCTTTGCAGACGATTCCATTTCGTCTGTTATGCGTTTTGCATAGTGCGTATCAAGGTGTGTTGCCACACGAATGATAATATTATTATGTTCCAACTTGAAAAGAATTAAAATGAATTTTGGCAATACGTTTGAATCATCTGGGAGAAATTCACTGATAGGGGCAATTGCCAGCTGCTCGTCCTATCAGCAACCACGTCGTGGTCTGGGTACGAAACACGGGATAATATATTGTGTTCTTTTTTTCATTAAGAGCGTAAATGTACAGTTGTTTATAAAACCACCAACATTTTTTTTAAAAACTAAACGTTAAGAAAATAAACTTTTTTATGCTGATTATTTTACACAAAAGATTACAACTGTTAGTTGGTACATAAACCATATGCCATTTTGTTATTGTATTTTTCGTTTTAAGATAAAAAAATGAGCAATAAGCTCCGTTTTTATTCCCTTCCTTACCTTTACACACTTATATTTTTTTAAAAGATGGTGTATTTAACAAGACAAGAACATTTTAATGCTGCTCATAAGTTGTACAATTCTAATTGGAGCAAAGAAAAAAATGAGCAAATGTTTGGCGTTTGTGCCAACGAAAATTGGCATGGACATAATTATGATTTGTTTGTTACCATTAAAGGACAACCAAATGCAGACACAGGCTTTTTATACGATGTAAAAAAATTAAGTACGTTAATTAATGAAGAAGTTATTGAAAAACTAGATCATAAAAACTTAAACTTGGATGTAGATTTTATGAAAGACAAAATGTGCAGTACCGAAAATTTGGCTATTGCTATTTGGAATAAACTACAGCCTCATTTACCAGAAAATGTGCAGTTACATTGTATTAAATTATATGAAACTGCAAGAATATATGTAGAATATTTTGGTTAATTTATTGAGCAGAGTGAACCAAATTATTTTTATTTCGTTTATATACATGCTACTGTTGTTGTAAAACAATAATAGCAGTTTGGAAAAGTTATTGATACTGGCTTCTGATGCCTTAATACTTGAGCAACACACTTTTGCCACAGTAAAGGCAGTTAATAACAATATCTAAATGAGCTTAATTTAAAAAGTGTAGTAGTTAAAAATTCAACAAAATCTTTTAATGATTTTGTTAAATCATATTATTAAAAAATATACCCAAAAGGTACATGAATAAAGTAGCAGTTTATAGAAAAGAACATTTTAATGCAGCCCACAGGTTGAACAATGCTGCTTGGAGCGAAGAGCAGAATAAAGCTGTTTTTGGTAAGTGCAACAATGCAAATTACCATGGACACAATTATGAATTAATTGTAAAAGTTGTAGGTGTACCGAACCAAGACACAGGTTATGTGTTAGATACAAAACTATTGAGTGATTTAATTAAAACTGAAATATTGAATCGATTTGATCATAAAAATTTAAACTTAGATACACAAGAATTTATTAACCTAAATCCAACGGCTGAAAATATTGCTATTGTAATTTACAATTTGCTAAAAGCTAAGCTGGATAAAGATTTAGAACTACAAATAAAACTATATGAAACAGAACGAAACTTTGTTAAATATCCAGCTTAGTGGAAATAACAAAATTGAATTAAGTGACATTCTAATTGATGACATGGGCGATAATCATGTAAGTACAAGTGTTGATACACCTATGATGGCAGATGCTTTTGTTTTAACTGATGCTGAAAAAATGAAACAAATTGAAGAGCATTTTAGAAGCATTATGAATATCATGGGTTTAGATTTAACCGATGATAGTTTGAAAGGCACACCTAAACGTGTAGCTAAAATGTACATCAAAGAAATTTTTAGTGGTTTAAATCCTGCCAATAAACCAGCAATGGCTTTGTTCGAAAACAAATACAAGTACAACGAAATGTTGGTAGAAAAAAACATTTCTTTCTACAGCAATTGTGAGCATCATTTTGTACCAATAATTGGTAAAGCTCATGTTGCATACATTAGTAATGGCAAAGTAATTGGTTTAAGTAAGTTGAATAGATTGGTTGAATACTTTGCTAAACGACCACAAGTACAAGAACGTTTAACCATGCAAATTGGCAAAGATTTGCAACAAGTTTTAGGTACCGATGATGTTGCAGTTGTTATAGATGCAAAACATTTATGTGTTGCTAGCCGTGGGGTTGAAGATGATACAAGTAGCACTATTACTGCTTTTTATGGTGGTGCTTTTAAAGACGAGAACAAGAAAAATGAGTTTTTAAAATATTTAGAATTGAGAACGGAGTTTTAGGTTGATAGAAAAGTAAAAAGCCGGTACAACATTGTATCGGCTTTTTAATTCAATTAAATAATTACAACATTAGCAACCCAACTTTATTTAAATTGGTAATGGGTTTATTGTCCCAAAATAATTCAAAATCAAGAAAACCCGCAGCCTCATAATTTTTTTGAACTTCTTGCAGTGTATAGGTTTTGGCATTTGCAATTGAAACCATTTGAAGCAAAGTATACAACCATTCTCCTTTGTCTTTATCTACTTTTATTTGTACCGTTTCTTTGTTTGTTTGAAACAACAATTGAGCTTCTTCCCATGTATTTCCTTTTTTACTTTTACTAACAATTTCAATGCTTGGTATTGTACCAATAAATACAACTTTGGTATTGGGCTTACTGCTATTAAGTGATGCCTCTTGTAAACATTGTACAATAAAATCGGCAGGAACAGATGGTTTTGGCGTTTTATGATCGAACCATTTATGCAAAGGTTCATCTAAGCCAATACTGTGCATATAATTAAACAAAGATTTTTTTAATCCATAGCTAAACGCATCATGATTTGTTCCTGTTGGATCAATATGTTCAACATCATTATCAGCAAATGTGATGTTTGTTTCTTTGGCTTTTTGCACACCAAATTTTTCTGGATTTAATCCCACCGGACTATGTGCAGTCATTGTAAATAAATGCCAAAATGCACTTTGCAAAATTCCAGCTTTAAACATTTGCCTTACCATTTCTACACTATCAATTGTTTCTTGTGCAGTTTGTGTTGGAAATCCAAACATTAGATAAGCATGAACCATTATACCAGCTTCGGTAAAATGTTTATTTACTTTGGCAACTTGTGCAACAGTAATTCCTTTATTAATTAATTTCAACAATCTGTCACTAGCAACCTCTAAACCACCACTAACACCAATACATCCACTTGCTTTAAGTAATAGACAAACATCTTTTGTAAAGCTTTTTTCAAATCGAACATTGGTCCACCAGCTTACAACAAGTTTGCGTTTAATAATTTCTAACGCTACTGCTTTCATTAATGCAGGCGGTGCAGCTTCATCAACAAAATGAAAACCCGTTTCTCCTGTTTGGTTTATCATTTCTTCCATTCTATCGCATATAAGGCTTGCTGCAATTGGCTCGTAGAGTTTTATATAATCTAAGCTAATATCGCAAAAAGTACATTTCCCCCAATAACAACCATGTGCCATGGTTAATTTGTTCCAACGCCCATTGCTCCATAAACTGTGCATGGGGTTTACAATTTCAATTGCTTGAATGTATTGATCTAAAAAGAAATCACTATAATCTGGTGTACCTACTTCACCTTGTTTATAATCTGTACAAGATTTATTGTTGATGAATGTAATTTCATCATTCACCAATAAAAACGTTCTTTTTAATTCTTGAATTGTTGTGCTTCCTTCAGTAAACTTGATGATATTTTCAATGGGTGCTTCTCCGTCATCTAAAGTTATAAAATCGAAAAACTCAAATACTCGTTTATCTTTTAGAGATCGCAATTCTGTATTGGCAAACCCGCCACCCATGGCTACTTTTATTTGAGGAAAATGTTGATGAATGTATTGTCCGCATCTAAAAGCTGCATATAAATTACCAGGAAATGGAACTGATAAACAAACAATTTTCGGCTGAATTTTTTCAATATTTTGATGCAGCAATTGCAACAAAATTTCATCTATATAAGTATAGGGGCGACGCAAGGCTTCATACAACTCATCGAAGCTATTGGCACTTCTTCCTAGTTTTTCAGCATACCGGCTAAAACCAAAATGTTCATCTACACATAGCTTAATTAAATCGCTAATGTCTTCTAAATATAAAGTGGCTAAATGTTTGGCCTTTTCTGTAATGCCCATATTGCCAAAAGCCCAAACTAAATCATCTATCTGAGCAAAACGTGCAGCTTCTGGTAAAAAATTTCTACTACAAATTAACTGAGCCAATGTTGGCTGTTTGCCTTGTAAAAAAGCAATTACTTTATCAATGGTATGAATGTAATTTTCTTGTAGTGTAAGTATTCGTTGAATATTGTTTACATCTTCATCTTGTAAAACAATATTGGGCAACTGTGCATGAATTGTTGCAAATAATTTTTCTAGCCCATGTTTAGAAAAAATTTGTGTGGTAACTTCTATACCTAAATCACTTTGAAAAGCTGATATACCTCTGGTATTTA
>JAGOUF010000118.1 GCA_018061385.1 Chitinophagaceae bacterium
AAGAAATACCTTTAAATTTTCTATTGGGGATTAAATTACCAATTTGGCTTTTTCATTTGCAAGACCAATAGTTGCAATAGTTCCGCTATTAAACTTTAAAAAATCTGTCTCAACTACATCGCTAAATATTATTCCATTTGTTGGCATTAATGATTCAATGGTTAAAGTTTGTTGCTTTTTTAAAAGTCCAGCTGTTATACCGGTTTGAGTTCTTATACTTTGAAAAGGCTCTCTAACGGCAAACAATAAGTCATTCTCGTTTAATGTGGGACGCTTTAGTTGAATGTTTTTTTCAAACATTCCTGTAATGCCATATGCCATATTAAAAACAGAGCTTAACCAACCTGTTGAACCTGCTTTTGTTGAAACTAAAAGACCACTTGAGGATTGCTCTTCTGTTTTGTGGTTGTATGAAATATTATACCTTGCCGAAACATGAGAATCAACTCCAATAAAAAGATCATTGAAAGCCAATAGCCTTTGTCCATCATTTAGCTTTGCTTCTGCAAAACTCATTGATTGAAACTGGTACTTTTCTGTTATTACATTATCAACAGCATTAATAAAATTGTCTGTATCAAAGGGCAACAATACTCCATCGTAACGCTGCTTATCTGGGTTTACAGCTATTATTGGAATTCCTTTTGAGTACTTAGCTGTATTTGCAACTAACCCATCTTGCCCAACAACAATAATTACATTTTTTTCTGAAAAAAGGTAGTTTGGTAAAAATGACCTTTCAACTACTTTGTTTTTTAAAATAACAGAAAGCTTGGTTTGAATTTGATTTAATGAATGATGAAAAGTGTCATGTTCAATAACGTAATCGTCAAAGCTTCCTCCTTGTCTTTCTATATAAAATTGGGCTTGTGCTTTTGTATTAAAACGTTCAATTAAATTTTCAAGCCTCGTTTTATTTTTAACGATTATTGCATATTCTACACTCATTTTCTATTGTTCTTATCGTTCAAAATTGAGTCTAATAAGTCGGGGCTAATATTTAGGTTTCCAATTTTATCAGCATTTTCAGCAAGTTGCCTAAACGCCAATGAAATGTTGAATTTGGGGTCGTTATTGTTGTTTAAAGCAGTCAATATTTTCCAATCAATATCCCTATAAGGTTTTAAAGTGGTTTCAATTACAAAGCCTTTTGTTTCTGCTTCTTTTTTGTCGTTTTGAGTTTTTTGTTCAATTAATAACTTACGCTGATTTTCTACAGAAATGTCTGCACTCAATTGCATTTCTCTTAGTTTTTTATTGTTTTCAGCTTTTTGTATATCTGATTCCATTTTCTTTTCAGCAATTTGTTTTTGCTTTTCCTCAATGGCTATTTCTGTGTTCAGTTCAGACTCTTTTATTCTTCTTTCTTGTTCAACTGCAAAATTTCTGCGTTCATAAATTGCTTGGTCGGCTTCTTGTTGCAACTTTTCTCTGGTTTCTGTTTCTAGTGCTCTTGACATTTCGGGAGCTGCTTGAATTGACAAAATACTAGCCCCTAAAATTTCAATGCCAAGCAAACTAATTGCAGGCGAATTTTTTAAGCCTTCTAAAATATTGGTTTCAATTTTTTTTGCTGATCGAATAGCTTCTTTTAAAGAAATTCCATGTATGAAAGCAGCCGTTGCTGTTTGTGCTTCATTGATTATTCTTTGATTCAACTTTTCAATATCATTTTTTTTATATTGCCCACTATCTGTAACTGTAAAATCTAAATTGTCTGAAAGTGTTTTGGGGTTGCCTATTTTATAACTTATTTGTCCTTGAATTGAAACAGATTGATAATCGTTGGTTGTTTCACTAAAAATAAAAGGCAAATCATTGCTACCCATGGGTATTGCAACAATTGAACTATTGGGTGCAAAATAAAAAAAAGAAAGTCCTCTTCCTTCCCTCACTACGCTTCCATTTTTATAATGAAGCACATAAGTCATTGAGTCAAATTTTATGTGTTGTATTCCGAACATGTGATTTTATTTTTTTATTGTTTGTACCAAATTTTTCAAAAGTCGTATCAAAATAACACAATTTTTTACACGAATAATCTTATGGATTACTCTCCTTTAAAAACAGGGGTTCTTTTTTCTAAAAATGCTTGTACGCCTTCTTTAAAATCTTTTGTATCGGCTGCACGGCGTTGCAATTTATCTTCATTCATTAACTGCTCGTGAAAAGTGTGGCTAAACGACCAATTGAGTGCTTTTTTGGTAAATGCCAAGCCCTGGGTTGGCATTTTTGATAATGTAATGGCAATGTTTTTACTTTCTTGTTCAAAGGTTTCGGCAGAAAAATATTTGTAAATCATACCAATTCTTTCTGCTTCTGTAGCTGAAACTTTATCGCCTAACATCATTAATGCACTGGCTTTTTGCCAACCAATTAATCTGGGTAACATAAAAGTTCCACCACTATCTGGTATTAATCCAATTTTAGAAAACGCTTGTATAAAGTTGGCATTTTCGTTGGCCACAACAATATCGCAACACAAGGCAATATTGGCTCCTGCACCAGCAGCCACACCATTTACAGCTGCTACAATTGGCTTGTCTAAATCTCTAATTCTATTAACTATGGGGTTGTAATGTTCGTACAAAATTCTGTTCATTCCTGGCCCATTGGGATCTACAACTTCTGCTAAATCTTGTCCTGCACAAAAAGCTTTTCCACTGCCCGATAAATAAATGGCTCTCACTTCTTTATTGGTTTTGCATTGGTCTAAAATTTCTTGGAACAAAAACGCCATTTCTCTATTAAAAGAATTGAATTTATCTGGCCTGTTTAAAGTAATATATGCAACTGCATCTTTTATTTCAAATAAAATTGAAGACATATTGAATTAATTTTTTTGTATGGATAATGGTTTTTATAAAATTATATTTCAAAACTTTTTACCTCTTCATGAGTTAGTAAAAAATCGTTTACAGCATCGTATTTTCTATCTGGAGAACTTATTCTATATAGATAAATAGCATCGTCATTTTCCTTTAACACCTTCATACAACGAAAGGTAACTTTTTTAGAGTCTAAATAATCTTCTAACTCTTTTTTAAACCCTTCGCCCAATTTATGTGTAATAATTCTATAATCTTTTACTTTATGAAATTGATTGATAAAATGTTGTACCGGCTCTAATACAAACAGTGCAGTTACAACCATTGCAGTAACTACAATTGCCAATGTATAATTGTGATAACCAACTGCCATACCCAATGCTGCTGTTACCCAAATTAATGCTGCTGTAGTTAATCCATTTACACTAATGCCTTCTTTAAAAATTACGCCAGCACCAATAAAACCAATACCTGTAACAACATTGCTAGCAATTCTATCTGGACTTACAACATTACTTTCTCTAGATAAAATTGTGTACAAGCAACTTCCAACACAAATTAAAATCATGGTTCTAAAGCCTGCAGGCTTGCTTCTAAACTCTCGTTCTAAACCAATAATTGCACCTATAATAAACGCTACAGAAACTTGTGCTGCTTCTTGAAAATAAATGGTAAGATCCATATTGTTTTAATTTATAAAATTGTAAAAAGTAAACAATTTTTTTTAATGACATTTAAAATAATCGAAGGGCTCTTTACAATCTATACATTGATACAATGCTTTACAAGCTGTACTTCCAAAATGGCTTATTAGCTTGGTATTGGTTGAGTTGCATTGTGGGCACTCAACACCATCTTCAGGAATTTCAAATTTTTTATTGGGGGCAGCAATGCCATATTGTTTTAATTTCAGTTTGCCGTCTTCCGTCATCCAATCTGTAGTCCAAGCTGGAGAAAGCACTGTTGTTATGGTTGTTTGTACAATACCATTTTCTGCCAAGGCCAATTTAATATTGGTAGCAATCATATCCATTGCTGGGCAACCATTGTATGTGGGTGTAATAATTACTTCTACATGGTTGTTGTTATCAATATTCACGTCTCTAATAATGCCCAAATCTTGAATGGTAAGTACAGGAATTTCTGGGTCGGCTACTTCATTTAAAATGGTATAAATATGTTGTTTGGTTAGCATAAAATTGTTACTGAAAATTAAGTTTAAAGGTACTACAAAATAGCCCTGCATTTGTTGGAAGAGTAATTTATGTAGTATGCATATTTACTACAATAAAAAACCACAACAAACTTGTTTTTCATTTTGTTGTGGTTGTATAAGTTTTATAAATGATTGTTCTTTATTGCCTCCAAGATCGGCCTCTTCTTGCAAAAACACCATGACCAGATTTTGCAACAGGAGCAGCCGATTGTGCTGAAGGTGCAAAATTTGCATAGTTCATTTTATAAGGATGCTCTTCAACAAGAGGAATATTTAAACCAATTAGTTTGGTAATATCTCTTAAAAAAGGTCTTTCTTCTGCATCGCAAAAAGAAATGGCTATTCCACTTGCACCAGCTCTTCCTGTTCTTCCAATACGGTGTACATAGGTTTCTGGAATATTGGGCAAATCAAAATTGATAACATGTGTTAAATCATCTACATCAATTCCTCTTGCAGCAATATCTGTAGCAACCAATACCCTAATTTTTCCTTCTTTAAAATTACTCAATGCTCTTTGACGTGCATTTTGAGATTTGTTGCCATGTATGGCTTCTGCCAATATTTCATTTCTAAATAAATCTTTACAAACTCTATCTGCACCATGTTTGGTTGTTGTAAAAACCAACACTCTTTCTATTGAAGTATCTTTTAATAAATGTGCCAATAAAAAACGCTTGTTGGCTTTTTCTACAAAGTACAATTGCTGCGTAATTTTTTCAACAGTTGACGATACTGGTGTAACCTCTACTTTAATAGGTTCGTGTAAAATAGAATTGGCCAATCCTGCAATTTCTTTTGGCATTGTTGCCGAGAAAAATAAGGTTTGACGCTTTTCTGGAATTTTAGTAATAATTTTTCTTACATCGTTTATAAAACCCATATCTAACATTCTATCAGCTTCATCTAACACAAACATTTGTATATGTTGTAAGCTAACAAAACGTTGTTGCATTAAATCTAATAAACGGCCTGGGGTTGCAATTAAAATATCTACTCCACGTCTTAGTGCATTTACTTGGCTGTGTTGAGATACACCACCAAAAATTACAGTATGTGTAATGCCTGTATGCTTACCATACGATGCCAAGCTTTCATCAATTTGAATAGCCAACTCTCTGGTTGGTGTAAGTATTAATACTTTTATATGTTGATGATATGCTGATTGTTCTTTGCGTTTTTGCAAATACAAATTTTGTAAAATAGGAATTGCAAATGCTGCTGTTTTTCCTGTACCAGTTTGTGCACAACCCAATACATCTTTACCTCGTAAAACATGAGGAATTGCTTGTTGCTGAATGGGTGTTGGTGTTGTATAGCCTTCTTGTTCTAGAGCCTTGGCTATAGGCTCAATTAAATGTAAATCCTTAAATAACACAGTATAACTTTTTTTAAAAATGAATGATTAATCTGCAACTTGAATAGTGCAAATTAATAAAAAATATGCTCGACTACCTATGACTTGACGAGCTTTTGAACGGAAGAAAAGTTATCCAGTCTTCTAAGAAGGAGTATATATAACAGTTGCGAAAGTATGGAAAATAAAATATATGCTTTGAAATCTAAGTTTTCGCAAAAAAAAAATCGGCTTTTGTATTGTACAAAAAGCCGATTTTAAAGAAATATTGATAGCATTAATCGTGCACCACCATAATGGGTACATGGCTATGAAATGCCAATTGTTTGGTATGGCTTTTTGTAAAAAGACTTTCAAACAATCCGTGTTTTTGAGGAATTACAATTACCATATCGGTTGAATTTTTATCGGCAAAATCATTTACTCCTTCAATAAAATTGGTATTGTGTACAAAATGATATTTAGGTACATGCTCTGCAAATAAAGTATGCAATGCCATACTTTCGAAATTGGTGCCAGAGTAATCCGCCATTTTTTCATTGGTTTCTACATGCAACACTTGGAAGTTGGATTTAGCATTTCTAATAAAATTTAAAATATGATCTATCGGCATATTGTCGTAAATATTGTTCATACTGCAAGCCAATACTGTGTTGCGTATTGGTTTAAAAGTAGCTTGTGGAGGAACAATGATTAAAGGAATTTTTACTTCTTTACTTACATCAATTGTATTGCTACCAATTAAAGCTTGTTCAATAGCATTTCCACCTGTAATACCCATTACAATAAGATTCGCTTGCTTTTCAATTGCAGCTTCTACAATTCCTTTTACTGGTGAGTTATAGGTTTGGTAAGTTTCAATTTCAAAAGGTACATATTCTATACTACTTTTTAAACTAACTAACAATGCATCCAATGCTTCGGTGCTTGTTTTTTTAATATCATCTACACCAACCAACAATGGCACAGCCAACCCTCCATCAGATACTACAGGCAACTCATAAGAATGGTACAGTATTACTTTTTTTACTTGTAATTGTTTGCCAAGTTCTAAAGCATAAAGAGCAGCATTGTAAGCTGTTGTTGAAAAATCTACAGGAACTAAAATTGTTTGCATGATTTGTTTTTTACCGTATAAAAATACGTTTAAACTTTTTTGTAAACAATGATAAAGATGAATTCTTTACTATTAAACAAATTGGGGTATAAAATATACTGTTGATTTTTTCATCAACAAGATATGTTTAAAAAAATGAGTGTTGTTAGTTGCAAACTTTGTCTGCACAACAGCTACTTGCAAAAGCTTCTGGCTTGGCTTTAAATGCAAAGCCCATTCCTAAAATGTAGCCCATTGCTTCTTTTAGTGCATCGTTGCTTTTAAAGTTTGGGTTTGTGTTAATGTCTGCATGTACTTCCATTTCAACACCATATTCAATAAATAAATCGCATAGCTCATAAGCAATTTCTATGCTTTTGGCTACTTCTACCAACATACGTTCTTTTAAATGATAACGCTGTGTTGTTTTTTCGTTATGAATGTACATGAAGCCACCATTGTGTTCTCTTAAAAAAACTATTACTGTGGCAAATTCTGTATCGTTGCCTTTTACTTGGCTATCGGTACCAATACAAACTTTTAGGCGAATGCCTTTTTCAATTTCCTGTTTTATTGCTTCGGCTACTG
>JAGOUF010000119.1 GCA_018061385.1 Chitinophagaceae bacterium
CAATAGTTTAATTTAACGGTAGCCAATAAGCCCAAAGCAATGCCACCACTCGATCCTGGCTGAACGCTCATTATACTATCATCGGCTATAAATTTAGAATTTTTAGATGCGTTTAAGTAACTGCTATTATAAGCCAACGTCATACCAAAATAATAGGGTAAATCATCATGGTCAGGTCTATTCAATTCTTTATACTGAGCATTGCTTACAATGCTGGTAAAAAAAATTGCAATTAATAAAACAACTATTTGCTTCCGCAATAAATGGTGCATATTCCTAAAGTAAGCGTTTTTAAATAAGTTTTCTGATAGCCACAATTTTGCATAATGTTCAATAAATCTTCTCCCTCTGGAAAAGCTTGAATTGAGCCGTTAAGATATTGATAAGCTTCTTTATTTTTTGCAAACATTTTGCCAAAACCTGGAGCAATGGTATTCATGTACAATTTATATAAACCTTTAAAAGCAGTTTGCTTAGGTTTAGAAAATTCTAAAATTACCAATTTGCCATTGGGCTTTAATACACGTAACATTTCTTTCAATCCTTTTTCTAAATCTTGAAAATTACGTACACCAAAAGCAACTGTAACAGCATCAAAACTATTGTCATTAAATTGAATATTTTCACTATCGCCTGTTTGTAATTCAATTTGTTGTTGTAAACCTTTCTCAGTAATTTTTTTTCTGCCCAATTCTAACATGCCTTCACTAATATCTATACCAATAATATTTTTTGGTTTTAATAATTTGTGAGTAAGTAAAGCAACATCAGCTGTGCCAGTAGCAACGTCTAAAATAGATTGAGGATTTAATTCTTTCAATTGACGAATGGCTTTTTTTCGCCAACTCACATCAATTCCTGCACTTAAAAATCTATTTAAGAAATCGTACCGAAATGCAATATCATTAAACATTTCAGCAACTTGTTGTTTTTTGCTTAGGTTGCTTTCCGTTTTTGGCACTATGGTATCATGTGCAAATTTTGTCATACGCTGCGAAGATAAGGTTTGGATAATTCGACTTGCTTATTTTAACAAGCCTTATTTTAGTTTGAATTTATATAAACAAGTGTTTGGTCAATTAGGTTTAATAACAATTATTCCAACTTAAATAAAAGCTAAACTTTGGTTGTTTTTATAAACGTTGTAAGAACTTTGTAAAAGTTGCGACTAACCAATTATTCATTTTAAGAATTATGTTAAACAAAATTTTAGCTAAAAACAGTACAGTATTTAATAAAGTGGTTCCATTTGATGTTGTAGAAGATAAATTATTGTTGATGGATTTTACTGCTACCAACACCAGTTTAACACCTGAAATTTTAGCAAATACCAATTTATTTTCAGAATATATAATTTCTAAACTGCATGCTGCACAAGCATTGTATGGAATTGGAGGGTACAATGAACATAGAACAATTTATGCCAGAAGTGAAGTATTTGATGGCAAAAAAGAACCAAGAAGGTTGCATTTGGGTATTGATATTTGGGGAAAAGCACAAACACCAGTTTATGCTCCAATTGGAGGAATGGTTCACAGCGTTGCATTCAACAATCAGTTTGGTGATTATGGAGCAACAGTTATTTTACAACATCAATTAGATGGAGTTCAATTTCATACTTTATATGGGCATTTAAGTTTGGCAAGCTTAAATAATTTGCAAGAAGGTAAATATGTATCGCAAGGAGAAATAGTGGGTTATTTTGGCGAACCCAATGAAAATGGACATTGGCCACCACATTTACATTTTCAAATTATTGAAGATATGGAACTGAAAGAAGGCGATTATCCTGGCGTTTGTGCATTGAGTGAAAGTGATAAATACTTAAAAAATTGCCCCAATGCCGATTTGATTTTGCAATTGATGCAATATGTGGCATAGAAGTTTTTAAAATTTCTGAAATTCATTTATCTTGCCGCCTCAAAACCAACTCATTTTATGGCACAACATTTTGAAGGCGATACTAAAAAATTTACTTTAACAGCATTCATTTCTTTTGCAACTGTATTTTGTGTTTTAATGTTATTCATGCGTTGCCATGGAGATTATAAACCAAGTGGTGGCAGCCACGGTGCAGCAACAGAAAGTCATTCATCTGGTGGTAGTCATAATGAAGGACATGATGCAGCAACACACGATTCTACAACGCATCATAAAGATTCAACTTCACATTCAACAGAGAAACAAAAGACGACTGAACATAAAGATGAAGCACATCACTAAAAAAATACCCACCAAATTGGTGGGTATTTTTTTAAAAGTTTTCAAATGTTTTTATTTCGTCCGATAAAATGGTATGGTTCTCTTTTGCTGCATTGTTTGCAAAATGTAACATACACTTAGCAATTGCAGCAGCTTGTACACTTTGAAATTTTTTGAATGGACCAAACAACAAAGGGTTTAAAAACTGCATTAAACCAATCGCAAATTTTTCGCCTGCTCTTTTTTCAGTTCTATTGCCAACAATTAATGATGGGCGAAAAATGTACAAACTATTGTATCCAATATGTAAAACATCTTTTTCTAATTTACCTTTTACTTTACTGTAATAAAAACTCGATTGTAACGAAGCCCCCATTGCACTAATAAGAAAAAACGAATTGCTGCCAGCTTTAAATTGTAACTCAGCAATTTTTAATGGGTATTCATAATCTACTTTTTCAAAAGCATGCTTACTGCCAGCTTTTTTTATAGTTGTTCCTAAGCAACAAAAAACATCGTGTGCAGTTATACCATTATTTAAAGTATCAAAATTTACCAGTTGTTGTACCAATTTAGTATGTTCAATATTCAATGGCGTTCTAACATACGCTATTACAGTTTTGTATTCTTCAGATTGTAATAATTCATGCAATAATAAGCCACCAGTTAATCCACTTGCTCCAATTATTAATGCTGTTTTCATAATCGTAAATCTTAAATAAACCAATTATTTTTATGCTAGTTGAATACTATTTACAAGTTCATGTATCATACTATAAACTTTTTCTTTACTACAACTCAGTTAAAGATACAAAGTTGTAGTTTTGAAGCGTATGCTTAATTCTAATTTAAATAACGATGATCAAAATTTTTCTGGTGAAGAAAAAGAATTTGAAAACAGTATTCGTCCAGCTGCATTAGACGATTTTAGTGGACAACCACAATTAATTGAAAACTTGCTCATATTTATTAAAGCAGCAAAAATTCGTGGCGAAGCATTGGATCATATTTTATTTCATGGTCCTCCCGGTTTAGGAAAAACTACGTTGAGCCGAATTGTTGCAAATGAGTTGGGTGTAAGCATTAAAGAAACAAGTGGCCCAGTAATTGAAAAGCCAGGAGACTTAGCAGGTTTATTAACCAATTTACAACCAAACGATGTTTTGTTTATTGATGAAATACATAGATTAAGTACAGTTGTTGAAGAGTATTTATATGCTGCTATGGAAGATTATAGAATTGATATAATGATTGATAGTGGCCCCAATGCAAGAAGTATTCAACTAAATCTAAATCCATTTACGTTGGTAGGTGCAACCACAAGAAGTGGTTTGTTAACTGCACCCTTGTTAAGTAGGTTTGGTATAAAAAGTAGGTTAGAATATTACAATGCAACCACTTTACATAAAATTATTGAACGTAGTGCAGGCATTTTATCAACACCAATTACAAGCGATGCTGCTGGAGAAATTTCTAGAAGAAGCCGTGGCACACCACGTATAGCCAATGGGTTACTTAGAAGAGTAAGAGATTTTGCACAAGTATTAAATGATGGAAATATCGATATTGGTATTACACAACATGCATTGAAAGCATTGAATGTAGATGAGCATGGTTTAGATGAAATGGACAATAGAATTTTATTGGCAATTATAGAAAAATTTAAAGGTGGTCCAGTTGGCTTAACAACCATTGCAACTGCTGTTGGAGAAGAAAGTGGTACAATTGAAGAAGTATATGAACCCTTTTTAATTCAAGAAGGATTTTTGCAACGTACACCAAGAGGAAGAGAAGTTACACCAAAAGCTTATGAACATTTAGGCAAAACAAATTTGGGTGGATTACCTACATTGTTTAGTTAAATCAACAAATTAAAAAATACAATATGTTAACTGCAGAAAGAACACATGGCGATTATGGAATGACTATTACAGATACTACAGGAAATAGTATGCAAATGGATATTCCTTTAGATCAAGGTGGAGAAGGAAAAGGTATGCGACCCATGCAAACTGTTTTAGCTGCTTTGTGTGGATGCAGTGCTGTAGATGTTGTTAGTATTTTAAAAAAACAAAAACAAACACTTTCCAGTTTTAAAATTTCGATAGATGGGGAACGTGAAAAAGATAAAGAACCAGCCATGTGGGAAACTGTACAAATTGTATTTGAGTTGAATGGTGAAGTTGAATCCAATAAAGCTTTTAGAGCTGTAAAATTATCAGTTGATAAATATTGCAGCGTTGCTGAAACTGTAAGACGTGCAGGAGCTACAATTACATACAAAGTTTTGGTAAATGGGGAAGAAGTGAGTGGGTAAAATAATAGAAGGCAGGAGGTGGGAGGTAGAATGCAGATGGTAGAAGGCAGAAGGAAGGAGGTAGAAGATGGGAGATAGAATGTAGAAGTTATACTGTTGAAGGGTGCGACGCCAATGTCGTTCAATAAATTTTCGAAAGCTGGTTACACAAAATTAAATAACAAAAAGCCACTTAAAGTGGGATTCAAAGTCCCCTTTCAGGGATGGAGGGATAACAATGCAAGAGCAACATCCAATTACAAAAGCAATACGTTTACAAACTGAAAGAACAGCAGAAAAAGAGCATAGTACACCATTGTTTTTAACCAGCAGTTTTGTGTATGATAGTGCCGAAGATATGGGAGCTGCTTTTAGCGATGATACACTTGACGTAAATATATATTCACGTTTTAGCAACCCTACAGTCGATGAATTTATTGCTAAAATTGCAGCATTAGAATATGCCGAAGATGGCATTGCTACAGCAACAGGAATGGCAGCTGTATTTGGTGTATTTATGACTTTTTTAAAGCAAGGCGATCACATTATATCTGCAAGTGCTGTGTTTGGCTCAACACACACTATACTTACCAAGTATATGCCTAAATGGGGAATTGACTATTCGTATTTCGACATGAGTAAACCTGAAACAATTGAAGCTTTAATTAAGCCAAATACAAAAATGTTGTATGTTGAAACACCCTCTAATCCAGGATTGGATATTGTTGATATTGAGTATTTATCGGGCATTTGTAAAGCAAAAAATATTTTGTTGGTAGTTGACAATTGTTTTGCTACACCAGCAGTGCAACAACCTTTGCGTCAGGGTGCAGATTTAGTTGTACATTCTGCAACAAAATTTATCGATGGTCAAGGAAGGGTTTTAGGTGGTGTAGTTGTTGGCAATAAAACATTAATTAAAGAGCTATATTTATTTATACGCAACACTGGCCCATCTTTAAGTCCTTTTAACGCTTGGGTGCTTACCAAAAGTTTAGAAACATTGCATTTACGCATGAGCCAACATGCAGTCAATGCTTTAGATTTGGCAAAACGATTAGAAGGTCATACAAAAATTAGCTCATTAAAATATCCTTTTTTAGAAACACATCCTCAATTTGCAATTGCAAAAAAGCAAATGCAAAATGGTGGCGGTATTTTAACTTTTGAATTAAAAGGAGGTTTGGATAGTGGACGTAAATTTTTAAATGCTTTGCAAATGTTAAGCATGACGAATAACTTAGGCGATAGTAGAAGTATTGCATCACATCCTGCAAGTACTACACACTCAAAACTAACAGAAGAAGAAAGGCAAGCTGTTGGTATTACGCCAGGCTTAATAAGAATTTCTGTTGGGCTTGAGTATATTGATGATATTGCTAACGATATTTTACAAGCTTTAGAAAAATGTTAATGATTGCTAATGGAATTTCGTTCAATTATAACCAACCAATTGTTGCTCAGAAAAGTTGAGCAAACCGATGCACCCTTTGTGCTTGAAGGGTTAAGTAATGATGTGCTTACTAAGTATATGTTAATTCAGTATTATAGCTTAGAAGAAGTACAAAAACAAATGGATTATTATGCCAATCAT
The DNA here is from genome assembly GCA_018061385.1 of Chitinophagaceae bacterium. Lineage (GTDB taxonomy): Bacteria > Bacteroidota > Bacteroidia > Chitinophagales > Chitinophagaceae > UBA1930. Next base: position 6,093 of record JAGOUF010000119.1, read on the forward strand.
TACACCAATAAAACCGGATTTTATTGGTTAATTGAAACGTTGGATACTGGTGAAAATGTTGGTGTAATTGGTGTAAATAATATTTCATCAACACACCAGAAAGCTGAAATTGGCTTCTGGATATTGCCTAAATATTGGCAACAAGGCTACACAGCCGAAGCTGCTAAGGCAGTTTTGCAATTTGTATTTAATGAATTGCAGTTGAATAGAATTGAAGCAACAGTTGAAACAGAAAATATAGCTTCTATTGCTACTCTTAATAAATTAGGCTTTAAACATGAAGGCACTTTTGAGCAATACGAAATAAACAATGGAAGCTTTATAGACTTAATGATGTTTGCAATATTGAAAAAAAATTACCACAAAAATTTATAGCTGTTTTACAAATACAGCTTGGTTGTTTTGTGTTTCTTTTACAAAGCCCATTTTATGAATAAAAACTTCGTGGCTTTTTAAGATTGGTTGATTGTAAACAATTCTTTTAATTCCACTATTTAGCAAATAGCTTTTTTCATTTTCAAAAATAAATGTACCTATTTTAAAATCTCTATACTTGGGTATAGTATAATTCATTTCAATATAAGCATTGCCATTTTCATCTACATTGGCAAAAAAAATATTGGCAATTACCAAATCTCTCAAGGTAATAAACGCAACTGTATTTTTATTAAATTGAGTATTGGCTTTAGGAAAATAATTTCCAATATCTGTTTTATAAAAACTTAAAAAATGATCTACAATTTTATTGTTGGCTTCTAAACCAATTAATTGAAAAACTTCTTTTGATTGATACAATTTGTATAGTTGATAAATATTAATTACCAATAAAATTGTGTTGGCAACCAAAACTGGAAATGCACCAATTACCAATCCATAGATGATGAAAGAAATACAACCCAATATGTTCAGTAATCTAAATTTAATGGCATTGGTAACAATTAAAGAATAAGCCAAAAAAGC
>JAGOUF010000120.1 GCA_018061385.1 Chitinophagaceae bacterium
ACAATAATTCCTTTTATTTTAAACTTGTCCGATGCAACAGCAAATACAATCATTTCATCGCCAGGATCTGTTTGTCCTTCAAATCTGTACACTTCATCAATTACAAAATCGTTGGGAGAAAGCTTCACTTCATGTGCATGGCAAACAATACAATCCTCTCCATCTGCAATTGAAAAATTGTGAGTATAGCCACGTTTGGTTAAATCGGCCATTGCCTCTGTTACTGTATTATAACTTTTCTGTATCATTTTGGGTTAAAATATTTAATAGAACTACTGCTTGATTTATATGAGAATTTTTTGCACCATATAAAAGGCATACTTTTTTTGTTTTCGAAATTTCTTTTATTCTAGTCAATTCATCTGAATGAAGTTGCAGTTCTTTTGTATATCGTTCAGTAAATTCGGGAAGTCGTTCTTCTTTGTGATCAAACCATTTTCTTAATTCCGCAGATGGTGCAATTTCTTTATTCCATTCATCAAGCTTTGCATCTTCTTTTTTTACTCCTCGAGGCCACAAGCGATCAATCAACATCCTGTAGCCATCCGAAGAGCTAGGCTTTTCATAAACTCTTTTAATTTTAATATTTTCTAGTGGCGTTTTCATTAAATATTTTCAACGCTATTCATTAGTTAGAAGAAAGATTCTTTTCTAAATCTAAAGCTTTAGGAAAAAGAATATTGTTTTCTAAATGTATATGCAAATGCAAATCATTTTCAAATTCTTCTAACATGTTAAACAATAAACTATACGATGCACAACCATCTGCAGGCACTGTATATTTTTGCGACAATGCACTTATTTCTTCCATATTTTTTCCAACCAATTCATGTTCCATCTCCATCATATTAATTGGTTTTTGAACAGTACCAAAATGTGCAGCTTGTGGAACTTGCTCTGCAGAACTTGCAGAAACCAATGCTTTTACATAAGGAAACAATACTTTTTCTTCCTTCATCATGTGTGCTGTTAATTCCTCATTTACTTCATCTACTAATGATTTAATTTTGTACAACTCAGGATGTAGCTGCCCATGTACACTTGCTACTTTAGTAGCATAACCAACAATTTCTGGTAAGGTATTTTTTACGTAACTGTGGTGTGTGTTTACAATATAATCTGCTAAAAAATCAAGCTTCCATTCGTTGTATGGTACAGGACGAGCAGTAAATACTTTATCTGCTTGTTGTAACTCTTGTTCAATTTTAGTTACATCCAATCCTTTTTCAGCACAAATTTCTTTTACTGTTTTCTTCCCTCCACAACAAAAATCAATTCCATACTTTTTAAAAATTGCTGCTTTGCGTAAATCCTTTGCAGCAATTTGCCCAAGCGTTTCTTCATTTTCTCCAGTTATTCTTTTGGTAATTCTAACAAACCACCATTCTGGCCCTTGTTGTAAATACTCCCAAATAAAAATATTTCCTCTTTCTCCAAGTAATTGATAGTACAATGGTTTTGGGTCATGATCGTTGTGAATGGTTAAGCTTTGACCTTCTTTCAACTCATCAAAACGAACAAAGATTGTTGGATGTTTTTGTCTTGGTTCAAGCAAGGTTACATTTAAAATGTTTTCTGTAATGGTACTCATCTATTTTATTTTTAATTGTTAATTATTTAGCAAAGATAAGCAATGGTTTCTAATAAAAGTATTTAAATACTTTTATTTGTTTAATTTTTACATTACTATGATAATTGAAATTAAAGTTGAAAAATATAACCCAATAAGGGGAACGATATACTAAATACAGCTGATTGGTATAAGTATTCGTTGTAAAACAGATTGTTCATTTTTTAATTTCTTAGCCTAAAAATCAAGCTGCATCAACACTTCTATAGAATTCTAAACGTTTTTTTAAATTATTTATTGAGAATATTTAATTAAACGTTTGTTTAATTAAATATTCTACATTAAGTTTGCACCCATAAATTTTATTTCTTAATGGTGTATAACGAAAAACAAATTCAAATTTTAGAAGAGGCCGAAAGGCTTTTTTCTGAAAAGGGTTTTAATGGAACATCCATTAGAGAAATAGCTCAAGCAGCTGATATAAACTTAGCTATGGTATCTTATTATTTTGGTTCTAAAAACAAATTATTAGAAGCCATTTTTATTTACCGTGGAAACAATACCCAAACTACTTTATTGAATTTAGAAAGCAATAAAGCTTTAAGTAGTTTACAAAAAATAGATAAGTTAATTGAACATTATGTTGATAGAGTGATAGAAAAAAATCACTTCTATAAAATTCTTTCGAGAGAAATGGTGGTAAATAGCACACCCGAAATGGATAGTTTAATCTTGGGTATTAAAAAACAAAACTTATCTATTATCAAACAAATTATTGCTGTTGGCCAAAAAGAGGGCAGCTTTAAAAAGAATATTGATATTCCTTTACTCATCAATACTTTATCTGGAACAGCCAATAGCCTTATTGCATCGCAGAGATATTATAAAATAATGAGTGGTTTAGAAGAAACACCAGAAGCAGAATTTCAAAAATTATTGGTGCGTAAATTAATTGCTCATCTAAAAACAATTTTTAAAACTTTAATTGTAAATGAAATATAAATTAGTTCTATTGTACGTTTTGTTGCTTTTGGGCAAAATAAGTTTAGCACAATCTTCAAATAGTTTAACACTAAAAGCAGCTATCAATCTTAGCTTGGCCAATAGTAAATATTTATATCAAAATAAGGTAGCTATTGATAAAGCTGCAGCTGCACTTTTAGAAGCCAAACAAAATAAATTACCCAATGCATCTATTTCTGGAAGTTACCTACAATTAAGCCAAGCCAATGTAGACTTAAAATTAAAAAGCAACAATACAAGTGGTCAGCCAACCGAAGTTCCAAAAATAAACAGTGCCATGTATGGCACACTAAATCTTTCTTTACCAATTTATGCAGGTAGAAAAATAAAGTTTGGAATTGTTGCTGCAGAGCTTTTAGAAAAAGCTACGAAGCTTGATTTAGAAAGCCAAAAAGACGAAGTAATTAACAACACAATAGAGGCATACGCAAATTTATTTAAAGCCTTTAAAGCAGTGGCTTTAGTAAAAGAAAATTTAGTACAAGCACAGCAGAGAGAAAAAGAATTTACCAACCTAGAAAAAAATGGTTTATTGGCAAGAAACGATCTTCTAAAAACACAATTACAAACTGGCAACACAGAATTGGCTTTATTGGATGCTGAAAACAATTTAGATCTAGCTAAATTAAATATGAATTTGCTATTGGGTCAACCTTTAGAAACATCGATACAAATAGATACATTAAACCTAAATTATAATAGCAACAACTTAACATTGGTGCAATGTTTACAAAATGCCAATAGCAATAGATCTGATGTTGCTGCCAATCAATTAAGAGCAGAAGCATCTTCACTTGCAGTGAAATCTATTCAAGCAGAAAAAATGCCTAGTGTAGCGTTAACAGGTGGTTATATTGCTGCTACAATTCCAAAAGTAATTACCATTAACAATGCTATAAATATTGGTATTGGCGTTTCTTACAATATTTCTTCTCTTTGGAAAAATAAAGCTAAAGTGCAACAAGCACAAGCCAATACAAAGCAATTAGAATTGAACAATGGAATTATAAACGATCGAATAACACAACAAGTTAGTAGCCAATTTTATAGCTTACAACTTGCACAAAAGAAAATTCTTGTTTTACAACAAGCAACAGAACAAGCCAACGAAAACTATAGAATTGTAAAAAATAAATACAACAATAGTTTAGCAACTTTAAGTGATTTATTAGAATCCGATGTTGCTAAATTAAAATCAGACCTCAATTTATTATTTGCCAAAGTAGATGGATTTGTAACGTACAATCATCTATTGCAATCAACTGGACTTTTATCAAAAACATTTCAACAATAAGCATTATAATTTTCTTAAATGGAAACAACGAACAACACCAAACCACAAGCAACACCTAAAAAGGGTTCGCCGATTTTTAAAATTATTTTAATCGTTTTAATTATTGCTGGTAGCTGGTATGGCTTTACAAAATACAAGCACAGTTTAAAACACGAAGAAACTGAAGATGCACAAATAAGTGCAGCTATTAGTCCTGTAATTCCTCGCATCTCAGGATATGTGGAACAAGTATTGGTGAACGACAATCAATATGTAAAAAAAGGTGATACTTTATTAATACTAGACAATCGAGAATTTAAAATAAAGCTTGATCAATCTTTAGCAGCTGAAGAGGCCGCAAAAACTGGATTAAATTCTGCCAAAGCTGCTACAGATGCAGCTAGAGCAAACATCAATACAGCCAAAGCTTCTATAAGTACAATTGATGCACAAATTGAAGCTGCAAAAATTAACTTAAAAAGAACTACTCAAGATTTTGAACGTTACAATAATTTAATCAAAGACCATAGCATTACGCAACAACAATTTGAACAAGTAGACGCAGCTAAACAATCTGCAGAAAAACAAGTTGCCATTTTACAACAACAAAAAAATCAGGCAACACAACAAACCAATGCAACATCTGAACAAAGTGTAGCAACATCTCAACAAATACAAACTGCTGCTGCAAGTATTCATCAACGATCAGTAGATGTAGAGGCTGCTCGTTTAAATTTATCCTACACTATTATAACAGCTCCTGAAGATGGCAAGTTGAGTAAAGTGAATGTGAAGGCTGGACAGTTTATACAAGCAGGACAAGCATTGTTTAGTATTGTTCATTCAGATGACGTATGGGTAGTTGCAAATTTTAAAGAAACGCAATTAAATAAAATGATTGTAGGACAACCTGTAACTATACATGCAGATGTTTTTCCTGATCATCCTTTTGAAGCTACCATTGCTTCTTTTTCGCCTGCAACTGGTTCAACATTTGCACTTTTGCCTCCTGATAATGCTAGTGGAAATTTTGTAAAAGTGGTACAACGACTTCCTGTAAAAATTGAGTTTAACAACAATACCGATAGCCTCTATAAAAAATTAAGACCTGGTATGAATGTGTTGGTTGATGTTCATATTGATCAAATGAAAAATTAATAAATCAGCACTGAAGTAATTGATATATGAATCATGCAGAATCGTTAGTTGAATATGGATCACGAAGAGTAATTATTACGATTACAGCCATTGTGTGTGCCTTATTAGAAATTGTAGATACAACCATTGTTAATGTGGCTTTAAACGACATGAAAGGCAATTTAGGAGCCACAACCAGCGAAGTTGGCTGGGTAATAACTGCCTATGCAATTGGCAATGTAATAGTAGTACCAATGACGAGTTGGCTCTCTCAACAATTTGGTAGAAGAAATTATTTTGCAGCTTCGCTCATTTTATTTACGATATGTTCTTTTTTGTGTGGCAATGCAGCTGGCATAAATGAATTAATACTTTTTAGATTTTTGCAAGGGCTTGGTGGAGGAGCATTGTTGGTTACATCTCAAACCATTATTACAGAAAGTTATCCTCAAGAAAAAAGAGGAATGGCACAAGCACTTTACGGAATGGGTGTAATTATTGGTCCAACATTAGGCCCACCATTGGGAGGTTTCATTATAGATAATTTTAGCTGGCCTTATATTTTTTACATTAATATTCCATTGGGTATAATTGCTGTTTTACTTACCTTACAATTTGTACGCAGCCCTAAATATGCAGAGAAAAGTGCAACAAAAGATATTGATTGGTTGGGCATTGGTTTATTAGCGACATTTGTTGGAAGCCTTCAATACATTTTAGAGAAAGGACACGATGATGATTGGTTTAGCAGCAATTTAATTGTTACTTTATCTGTTGTTGCCATTTTTGGATTGTTCTTTTTTATATGGAGAGAACTTACTTTTAGAAATCCAATTGTAAATCTTCGTGTATTAAAAAATGGAAATCTTCGAGTAGGAACAATCTTATCATTCATTATGGGTTTTGGTTTATATGGTTCAACATTTATAATTCCTTTGTACACACAAGCAGGCTTAGGATGGACAGCAACACAAGCAGGAATCCTAATGGTTCCGTCAGCATTAACCACTGCTATATTTATGCCAGTGATAGGCAAACTATTACAAGGTGGAGCCAAAAAACAATTACTAGCTGCCGCAGGTATGTTTATGTTTGGAATATTTTGTGTATGGGGTTATAAAATACTTACACCCGATACTGGTGAAGATGCTTTTTTCTGGGTATTGGTTTTTAGAGGTGCTGCAATGGGATTACTTTTTATACCTGTTACAACTTTATCATTAAGTACATTAAAAGGTCGTGAAATTGGCGATGGTGCTGCATTTACAGGAATGATGCGACAGTTGGGCGGTAGTTTTGGTATTGCATTAATTACCACCTTAATGGCAAAAAATGTAATGCTACACAGAAGTAATTTAGTAAGCCATTTAGATACCAATAATCCAATTGTACAAAACCAGCTAGAAGGTATGGCTCGTTCATTTGTTGTAAAAGGTTTGCCAACCAATATTGCTCATACAGATGCTTTACAAGCTATGGACTTTATGGTGATGAAGCAAGCCATGTTACTTACTTATATGGATGTTTTTTGGTTTATTGGTATGATGTTTTTTCTTTGTGTTCCATTTGTATTAATGGTAAAAGATAGAAAGAATAATGCAATCAGCATAAGTGATGCTTTGCACTAAACCAACAGCTGTTGTGAAATTCTCTCAAATAACAATTGAACAGATTCCACTTTTTAATATAAAAATTAGAACTGAGAAGGTCTTCTTTATGGTAGATGAATCGTATGATTTTAAATCATTGTTCCTAAGATGGTGCACAGTATTGGCAATAAAATATCGACTACTAATTCATACAATGGTGTTGAAGGTTCAGTTAGTATTGGTTACAGAAAGATAGTTATTGAAAGATTCACCAAAAACTAAGTTGTTCAGTATTCAGAACTATTCTACACTACTTGATTGAAATTTGCCTGAAAGCCATTCATTTTTAGTAATTCTATACACAAAATTCAACTTAGGTAATTCACCAAAATACGTTACTTCTTGTTCTGCTATTTTTTGAATACCCAATCTAGTTATTGAAATTTGAGAACGAAT
>JAGOUF010000121.1 GCA_018061385.1 Chitinophagaceae bacterium
CAAACATAAATCGAAGATGAAGTATTTTTTTTAGTTACACTTACGCTAAAATGAAAATTATTTTTTTAGGCTTTTCCTTTACAAAAAAATGACAAAAGTCAGGTGACTAAATGACAAAAACGCTGAAACCCTTACCACACATAGTTAAAAATTTTTTTTTAACATTGTGTTTTTATCATTGCGGTGTCATATTTTTGCAACCGTTCAAGGATATTTTTCCACACTTAGAACCACAGTTTGTGAATATGATTAGTCACAGAAGTATAGCCAAAACTCTTTTTATTAGTACACTCATTTTTTTGAGTGCTTCTTTCGGTAATAATGCAATTGCTCAAGACGGCAAAACATTATTTAATGCCAATTGTGCAAGTTGCCACAAAATGGATCAGAAACTTGCTGGTCCAGCTTTGATGGGAGTTGAAGAACGTTGGAACGGAGACCGTAAGAAATTAACAGCATGGATTAAAAACTCATCTGCGTTTTTAAAAACAGGCGACAAATATGCCAACGATTTGTATCTAGAGTATAATAAAATAGCGATGAATTCTTATGAAGGAGTTTTAGATGATGCTCAAATTGCATCTATTTTAGATTACATTAGAGATTGGAAGCCTGTAGTTGCAGCAATTCCCGGTAGTGGTGGTACACAAACGGCAAATGCTGGTGGTGATAATACACTATTGTTTGGTATTCTTACCCTAATTCTTGCATTGGTTGCACTTACTTTATTACAAGTAAATAGCAACTTGAGAAAAATTTCTAACGAAAAAACTGGTATCCCAACCTCAGAGCCTATTCCTTTTTGGAAGAACAAATCTTACATTGCCATGCTAACGGTAATTTTATTTGTTATGGGTGGATATTTAACTACTAAAGGAGCAATTGGTTTAGGAAGAAACAAAGATTATCAGCCCGATCAACCCATTTATTATTCTCATAAAGTACATGCTGGTACCAATCAAATTAACTGTTTGTACTGTCATGGTGGTGCCGAGCAAGGAAAACATGCCAATATTCCATCGGTAAATGTTTGTATGAATTGTCATAAAGCAGTTAATGAATACAAAGGCGAAAAATTATATACAGAGGAAGGAAAAGAAGTTGACGGAACTGCAGAAATTCATAAATTATATGAGTATGCAGGTGCCGATAAAGACAACTTAGGAGCTTGGGATCCATCAAAAGCAAAACCTATTGAGTGGGTTAAAATTCACAATTTACCAGATCACGTTTACTTCAATCATAGCCAACACGTAAAAGCTGGTAAAGTACAATGTCAAACTTGCCATGGCGAAATCAACAAAATGGATGAAGTGAAACAATTTACTGATTTAAGTATGGGTTGGTGCGTAAACTGTCATAGAGAAACCAAAGTTCAATTTAAAGAAAATGGTTTCTACAGCATTTACGAAAAGTTCCATGATGAAATGAAAAATGGAAAATTAGATAGCACAAAAGGTATTACTGTTGAAAAAATTGGTGGTACAGAGTGTCAAAAATGTCACTATTAAGCTTTTAATTTTATAAAAATTAAAGGTGGTTGAAATAAAATTATATTCTTAATTTAAAATAATCTCCCCCTTTCGGGGACTGGGGCTTATGGAAAAAAAGTACTGGCAAAGTTTTGGCGAACTGAACAATTCTGAGGCTTTTCAGAAATCAGCAAAAGATGAGTTTCAAGAAGAACTTCCTTTTGAATCTAACGACAAAGGTTTGTTAGATGCAAAAACTCCACGCCGTGATTTTCTTAAATATTTAGGATTTACAACAGCTGCTGCAGCTGTTGCTGCAAGTTGCGAAGTGCCTGTAAAAAAGGCTATTCCTTTTGCAAATAAACCAGAAGATATTGTACCTGGCGTTTCAAACTATTATGCAACTACTTATGTACAAGATGGCGATGCTGTAAGCATTGTAGCTAAAGTACGTGATGGTCGCCCAATAAAAATTGAAGGAAATGAGCTTTGCCCAATAACACAAGGTGGAACAAGTGCAAGAGTACAAGCTAGTGTGTTAGATTTGTATGATGGTGCAAGATTGCGTTTTCCTACAATCGATGGAAAAGAAACAACTTTTGAAGCAATAGATAAAGCCGTTGCAGAAGCCATTACTGGTAAAACTGGAATTGTTTTATTAAGTAGCACAGTTAATTCTCCATCTTCATTAACTGTTATTCAACAGTTTTTAGCAAAATATCCAGGCAGCAAGCATGTAACTTATGATGCAATTTCTTATTCTGGTATTTTGTTGGCTAACGAAGCCAACTATGGTAAAAAAGTAATTCCTTCTTATAAATTCGATAACGCTAAAGTAATTGTTAGTGTTGGTGCCGATTTTTTAGGTACTTGGATCAGTCCAATTGAATTTGCAAAGCAATATGCTACTGGTAGAAAAATCAACGAAGCAAATCCTGAAATGAACAAACACATTCAGTTTGAAAGTGTTGCAAGTTTAACAGGAAGTAATGCCGACGAAAGATTTTTACACCGTCCGTCTGAAACAGGAGCAATTGTTGCTGCATTATTAAGTGCTGTAAATGGTGCTGGTGCAACAGGAATTAACAATGCCGAACTAAAAGCTGGTATTGAAAAAACTGCAAAAACTTTAGTTGAAAATAAAGGAGCATCTTTGGTAGTTTGTGGCAGCAACGATGTAAGTATTCAAATTGCAGTAAATGCAATAAATGAAGCTTTACAAGCTGGTGGAAAAACAATAGATTGGAGTTCGACTTATAATGTTAAAACAGGTGTAGATGCTGATTTTGCTAAATTGGTAGATGAAATGAATGCAGGATCTGTTGGAGCATTGTTGGTTGTTGGTGCTAATCCTGTTTACTCTTGGTTCGATTCGGCTAAACTAAAAGCTGGATTGGAAAAGGTAAGTGTAAAAATTTCGTTTAATTCAAAGCCTGATGAAACTACACAGGTTTGTAAATATGTAATTCCCGATCATCATTTTTTAGAAAGTTGGGGCGATGCTGAAGCAAAAACGGGTCATTTTTCTTTTATTCAGCCAACAATTTATCCTTTATTCAAAACTCGTCAATGGCAAGATAGCCTATTGAAGTGGAGTGGTGCAACAACTGATTATTTAGGGTTCTTAAAATCTTTTTGGTCTACTAAATTGGTTGGTTCAAATGCATGGGATAAAGCATTGCAAGAAGGTGTTACAGGTACGCCTTCATCTACTTTAATGGCTTCAATTTTTAATGGAGCTGCTGTTCAACCAGCATTAGCAAAAATTTCTGCTATTAAAATCGGAGCTAAAACTGAGTTACAATTATATCAAAAAATAGCTATTGGTGCAGGTCAAGGTGCTTCAAATCCTTGGTTACAAGAAATGCCAGATCCTGTTACTAGAGCAACATGGGATAACTATTTAGTAGTTTCTCCAGCAATGGCAAAAACGCTATTAAATATTGATTTAAACAACAATGGTCAGGCTGATAATTATGAAGTTCAACCACCAAAAAAAGTTGTTGAAATTAAAGTCAATGGAAAAACAATCAAATTACCAGCCTTAATTATTCCAGGTACTCATAAAGATACTGTTGGTATTGCTGTGGGTTATGGTAGAGATAAAAAAGTTGGACGTACAGTTGTAGATGATAATGGACAATTGGTTGGTGCTAATGTGTTTCCTTTTGCAGCAATTGCAGATGGATCTGTAAGCTTTGATATTGCTGAAGTTGATTTAAAATTAACCGATGAAAAATATCCAGTTGCATTAACACAAACTCACAATATTTACAATACCGATCAAGGAAATCGTATTGAGGTGATGAAGGAATTAACCTTTGCTCAATACAAAAAAAATCCAAAAGAAGTACTAGAAGAAAGAGAGCATGAATTAAACCCTTATGGTGGGTTAGAAAATTTTAAAGAAGAAGGTACAATTTATAAACCAATTGATAAGCCTGGTATTAAATGGGGTATGAGCATTGACTTAAATGCTTGTAATGGTTGTGGTGCTTGCGTTGTAGCTTGTACTGCAGAAAACAATGTTGCTGTTGTTGGAAAACCAGAAGTATTGCGTTTTCACGATATGCAATGGTTAAGAATTGATCGTTATTATACAGGCAATTTAGAAAACCCAACGGTAGTTTTTCAACCATTAATGTGTCAACATTGTGATAACGCACCTTGTGAAAACGTTTGTCCTGTTGCTGCAACCAATCACAGTAGTGAGGGTTTAAATCAAATGACCTACAATCGTTGTATTGGTACAAGATATTGTGCTAACAACTGTCCTTATAAAGTAAGAAGATTTAACTGGGCTGATTATAGTGGAGCTGATAGTTTTAAAAACAATCATCACGAATTAAATGATACCATTCAGTACATGAATGATGATTTAACTCGTATGGTTTTAAATCCAGATGTTACAGTACGTTCTCGTGGTGTAATTGAAAAGTGTTCTTTCTGTGTTCAGCGTTTACAAGAAGGAAAATTGAAAGCTAAGAAAGAGAGTCGTCCTTTAGAAACTGGTGGAGAAGGAAAACAATGGGATTTAAAAGTTGCTTGTCAACAATCTTGCCCAACCAATGCAATTGTATTTGGTAATGCCAATGATAGTAAGAGTGCAGTAAGTGTGCATAGAACTAGCAATAACAATAGAATTTTCTATTCATTAGAGCAATTGCATGTATTACCAAACGTAAGTTACTTAGCTAAAGTAAGAAATTTAGAAGGTGAGCATAAGGTAGCAGATATTAGTAAGAATGTATAATTAGAAGCACGTTCTAATTTAAGAATTGAATATAGATACTTAAAATAAAACCACAGTTTGCAGCAATGTAAACTGCTAAATAACCAAGACCAGATGAGCGTAAAGTACGAATCGCAATTAAGGGAACCGTTGGTGTACGGTAACAAAACTTACCATCAGGTAACTGAAGACATTATACGCCCTATTGAAGCCAAGCCAACTAAGCTATGGTATGTGGGTTTCTTCATTTCTGTATGTTTATTAATGTTTGGTGTTTATAGCGTTTATCGTGAGGTAACTTACGGTATTGGCGAGTGGAACTTAAACAAAACCATTGGTTGGGGTTGGGATATTACCAACTTCGTTTGGTGGGTTGGTATTGGTCATGCTGGTACACTAATTTCTGCCATCTTATTGTTATTTAGACAAGGCTGGAGAACTGGTGTAAACAGAGCTGCAGAGGCAATGACAATTTTTGCTGTAATGTGTGCTGGTCAATTTCCAATATTCCACATGGGTCGTGTTTGGATGGGTTTCTTTGTATTGCCTTATGCAAATAGTCGTGGTCCATTATGGGTTAACTTTAACTCTCCATTGTTGTGGGATGTATTTGCAATTTCTACCTATTTTACAGTATCCTTATTATTCTGGTACAGTGGTTTAATACCAGATTTTGCAACTGTACGTGATAGGGCAAAAACAAAACTACGTAAGCATTTATATGGTGTTGCTTCTTTTGGTTGGACAGGTAGTACCAAGCATTGGCAACGCCACGAAAGTTTATCATTGGTATTGGCAGGCTTGTCTACACCATTGGTACTTTCGGTACATACAATTGTATCTTTTGACTTTGCAACTTCAGTAATTCCTGGTTGGCATACAACCATTTTCCCTCCATACTTCGTTGCTGGTGCCATTTTCTCTGGATTTGCAATGGTACAATCGTTAATGTTGGTAGTAAGAAAAGTATTTGGATTACAAGATTATGTTACGATTGGTCATATTGAAGCAATGAATAAAGTAATTGTACTTACTGGTTCTATTGTAGGTATTGCTTACTTAACAGAATTATTTATGGGCTGGTATTCTGGAAATAAATATGAAGGATACACATTCTGGTACAGTCGTGCAAACTTATTCAGCCCTTATGGATGGAGTTATTGGGGTATGATGGCTTGTAACGTATTAAGTCCGCAAATTTTCTGGTTTAGAAAAATGCGTAGAAATTTATTCGTAACATTCTTTATGAGTGTGTTGGTAAATATTGGTATGTGGTTCGAGCGTTTTGTAATTATTGTAACTTCTGTTTATCGTGATTACTTACCAAGTAGCTGGAGCGTTTATTATAGCCCTTCAACTTGGGAAATTGGTTTCTACTTAGGTACGTTTGGATTGTTTTTTACATGCTTCTTCCTTTTTGCAAAATATTTCCCAACAATTGCTGTTGCAGAAATTAAATATGTATTGAAAACAACTGGAGAAAATTATAAAGAGAACATGGGTGGCATTGAGCAAAAGTCTGTTGAAGAGTTTGCCAATGATCAACATCATCATTAATTGGCCATATCTCTTAGATTAGTAAGAGATATTATTAGAAATACTATTGTTAACTTAAAATTGTTCCCCGTTTGGGGATTGGATATGGCAAAAAAGAAATTTGTAGTAGGCTGTTTTGATAACGAAGATGTTTTATTTCCTGCTGTAAAGAAGGTAAGAACAGCTGGTTATAAAATAAAAGACGTTTATACTCCATTTGCAGTTCATGGATTAGACCATGCATTGGGTATGAGAGAAACCAGTTTGCACACCGCTGGATTTATTTATGGACTAACAGGTCTTACAACTGCAATCAGTTGTATAAGTTGGATTTTTACAAAAGATTGGCCTTTAGATATTGGCGGTAAACCGCATTTTGCATTGCCAGCTTGGATTCCAATTATATTTGAATTAACTGTATTGTTTTCAGCAATTGGTATGGTTCTTACGTTTTGTTACTTATGTCAGTTGGCACCTTTTGTAAAAAAACACCATTTTCATTTAAGAGCAACCGACGATTTATTTGTAATGGTTATTGAGTGTACCAACAATACCAATACTGCTGATTTGGAAGCATTTTTAACCAGCAATGGAGCAATTGAAACTAAAACAGAAATTGCAGAAGATGGTTGGTGGTTTGGTAGATACGATAAAGACGAAATACCATTTGAACAACAAACTGCACTTGCTTAATTTATAGATAAAGAAAAAAGATGAAGAAATTATCCATCATAGCATGTTTAACTCTAGCTGTAGTAATTGTTAGCTGTAGCGATATTAAGCGTAAGCC
>JAGOUF010000122.1 GCA_018061385.1 Chitinophagaceae bacterium
ATTTATCAGAAACTAATTTTAGATTTACATTAGCATCTAATTCTACTAAGAATTTTTCACTATTTAATTTTGGACGACCTAAAAAAGGATAATCAACAAAAGTTCCACCTAAATTGGCCATAAAATCAACATGCTCAGATAATCCTTCAAAATAACCTACAGATATACCTGGAGTCATTTCTGATGGTTTTGCCCATTGTTTGTTATTTAATACAGAGGATAATGAACTTGCACCAATACGATCTGGTGTTTTAAAATCTTTTAAGAAAAAGTTCACACTAAGGGTAGGTCTTTTTTTGTAGCTAGTAGTAGTAGTAGTTTGTGCAAAACTTACACCAACCAAACTCAACGCTAACAAAGAGAAAATTATTTTCTTCATAACATGTTTTATTGATTTTGCAAAAATAAGGGTGTAATGGTATTAACCGTACATTACTTGTTTAATTATTTATCTCTTTTATAGCATAGTTTTAAAGCAAATAACGAAATAATAAAAGGTTTTTGTACTTTTCGATTTAAAAGTGTACCCATGAATTTTGTAAAATATTGCAGTTTTTTTGTGCTTATGGTTTTGTGCAGTTCATGCAATGCTCAAAAAATATCTAAAAACGAGTATGGCTTAGAAGTTATTAATAAAACGAGTTACTATAACAATATTGTTAAAGCCAACCCATCAAAAAAAATGGTTTTATTAACCAATTATATTGCCAATATTCAATTTGATTGGAAGTATGCTACTATCTACAATTTTACCAAACAAGTTTTGTATGTTAACCCAAGTGCATATATGAGAATTGAAGCTGCGGAAGCATTACAAAAAGTAAATTTAGAATTAAAAGAACAAGGTTTAGGTTTAAAAATTTTTGATGCTTATCGCCCCTACTCTATTACAAAAAAAATGTGGGAAGTTGTACCAGACGAAAGGTATGCAGCAAATCCTGCAAAAGGTAGTGGCCACAATAGAGGAGCTGCTGTAGATTTAACATTGTACAATTTAACTACTGGCAAGGAACTTGAAATGCCCACTCCGTTTGATGATTTTACAGAAAAAGCCCATATAAATTATATGCAATTACCACAGCATATTTTAAACAATAGAACTACGTTAATTGATGTAATGCGTAAATATGGATTTTTACCTTTAGATACAGAATGGTGGCATTTTTATTTACCCAATGCAGCCAAACGTTTTGAGTTGTTGGATTTGAATTTTGTAGAAATGAGAAGAATTACAAAATAAACAATTGCCAATAATTTCTACTTTAAAGCATACACCACTTTGCCATTTTTCAACATGTAATTGGTACCTTTAATGGTAAGTATTTTGTTGTTGGCTAATGAAGAAAAATCGTATACATCTTCATCATTAAAATGTAAACTTCCGTTTGTTGTAAAAGCAATGGTTACATAATCTGGATGTGGCCCTAAATCGTTTCCACAAACAATTACTTTTATGGGTTTAGTAATTTTATTTACCAATTCAATATCTCTTACAGGTGCCCAGCTATCAGCAATTAAAACAACATCTTTATAGTTGGCAAACATTTCAGTTGCTTTAATAATTGCTTCACAATTATTTTCTGGAACATCGCCACCACTGCCCTTTTGCATAACAGCTTCCATTAAGTCGCCAATTTGGGTTGGGTTACTAAATGCTTCTCCGTATATACCGCCTGTACTACCAATTATTTTTTGTTCTGTTGCTTTTCCATCGCCATCATTAAAACAAACAAGGGCTTTTAAATTTTGTTGATTGCTTTGCAAAGCAATCCATTGAATTACTTGAGCATTGTACACACTCATGCTAGTTGTAACATCGGCAATAACCAATAAATTATTAAACTTATTTCTATCAATAATTTTAAAAAATGTAGAATCTTTTTTTAAAACCATTTTAGGTTTTACCCTTGGCGGTATATATTCAATTTTTTTTGGTATCGCATCTAACAAAATAAAAACAGTATCCTTCTTTGCATCTAATTCTTTTTCTCTTCCTGTAATGAGTTTATAGCGAAGTGCATCTTTTTTAAGAAGTACAACTATTGAATCTCTTTTTACAAATTCCTCGTCTACCTTTTTTTTATCGGTACTAATTTTTTTAATGAATCTATCGAACAAAATATTGTAGGTGTTTTGAGATTTATGAATCACCTCCCAATGCCTTATTTTTTCTTTTTTTACAGGAATTTTTTCTACAACCTCTTCCTCAACTTCTGGTATAGGATCTGGCGTTACAAATTTGATATAATCTGTTTCTAACTTTCTTTCTTTTGCTGCAATTGGCAATCTATAATTAATTACAAAACCATGAAACATATCTTTTGCAGAATTTTTATCATAACCATCCATTTGCCTTATGATTAACCACTGCGTATTTTTATTTTGCATGGCAGTAGGTAAATATTTATTCAATTGAGTAAGCCTGCTTCTATTCAAAGGTTTTAAATCTAAGCTAGAAGGATAATCGGTAAATATTAAATTGATGGATAATATTTCGGCGTTTTGTAATAGATAAATTCCTGCGGTATCAATAAACTTGCTTTTACAAAACTCCATAGTAAAAAACTTTCTTTCAAAATTTTTGATTGAAGGTTCGTAAACAGGAATTCGAATGTTTTTGTGTTGTAAAATAGAGTCGACAAATATTGCAATATTTTGTGCATACAGCTTTGAAGGCTGAAAAAATATGCTTAGGGAAATTGAAATTAATATAGTAGCTATCAACTTCATCGTTCTAAGTTAACAGTAAATAACGAAGAATTATAAAAATCCAATAAATATCAATATTTCAGCAGCTTTTCTAAACGATTTGCAACTTTATTTGCAGTAGGTAATATGGCAGCTTCTAATGCCAAATTTATTGGCACTGCAGGTACATTTAATGAGCCCATTACATCTACTTTTGCATCTAAAAAATGATAACAATAATTGCTAATTCTTAAAGACAAAGCTTCGGCAAATGAATTGTTTAAAGGTTCTTCTGTAAGTACCAATACTTTTCCATGCTTGCGAACACTGTTAAAAATTAACTCTTCATCTAACGGATATAAGGTTCTTAAATCAACAATTTCTACTGCACCTTTATACAACTCATCTTTTTGTTCAAGTTGTTCAATAGCAGCTTTTGCCCAATAAACACCCATTCCATAAGTAATTATACAAACAGTTTCACCCTTCTTACATTTTTCATTATTTGCTGCAACAACAATATTTGCTTTACCCAATGGTAAAATATAATCTTTAGTTGGTTCAATGGTTTTAGCATCTTCTGTCCCTGGCACTTTACTCCAATACAATCCTTTATGTTCTAGCATTACAACAGGGTTAGGATCTAAGAAAGCTGCCTTCATTAAGCCCTTCATATCAGCAGCATTACTTGGGTAACAAATTTTAATTCCCTTAATTGTTAGTAATGTGCTTTCTATACTTCCACTATGATATGGACCACCACCACCATAAGCACCAATTGGTACACGTAAAATCATTTGTACTGGAAATTTGCCATTGCTTAAATAGCAACTCTTAGAAATTTCTGTTACCAATTGATTTAAGCCTGGATAAATATAATCGGCAAACTGAACTTCTACTATTGGTTTCAAACCCAATGCACTCATGCCAATTGTACTACCTACGATATATGCTTCTTGAATGGCTGTATTAAATACTCTATGATCGCCAAATTTATCAGCAAGTGTTGCTGCTTCTCTAAATACACCACCCAACCTACGACCTACGTCCTGACCATATAAAATTGCTTCAGGATAATCTTGCATAATTTCTTCAATAGCATGCAAGGCAGCATCAACCATAATACTTTTCTCTGCTCCTTTAGGTGTTCTATTTCCAACTTCTTCTTTTATAGTAGTTGGTGCAAACACATGTTCTGTTGCTAAATTTTCAGTTGGTTCTTGTGCCAATTGAGCAAGCCCAAAAGCTTCTGCAACTGCTTTAGATGCTGCACTTTCCACTTCATTTATTTCATGTTCATTAAAACCCATGCCAGTTAAAAACAACCTTAATTTAGGAATAGGATCGTATAACCCATGCTTCAATAAATCTTCTCTTGTTCTATAAAATTCTTTTCTTACTCCACTTGTATGATGCCCTAACAGTGGCACTCTTGCATGTACTAAAATTGGTTTTCTTTCATTGCGTACATATTCAAAAGCAGCTTGCATGGTTTCGTAACTTCTTACAAAATCGCTTCCATCACATTGCATTCTTTTTAATCCTTTAAAGCCCGCAGCATATTCAAAAGCATTCATAGCCCTTGCTTCATCTGCACTTACACTAATGCCCCATTGATTGTCTTGAACCAAATAAATTATGGGCAATTGTTTTAATACTGCAAATTGAAATGCTTCGCTAACCTCACCTTCTGTAACACTATTATCGCCAAAAGAACAAACAACAACCGGCAGTTCTCCATTTGCTCCTTTTTTTATGATGCTTGTATGATACCCTTCAATAAACTGAATTCCTTGTGCTAAACCAGTTGTAGGAATTGCCTGCATACCAGTTGCACTACTTTGATGAATGATGGATGGACGAATTCCGTCCTTATTGGAAGGATGACAATAATAAGAACGACCACCACTAAATGGATCATCTTTTTTTGCCAACAATTGTAACATTAATTCGTAAGGTGTAAAACCACTTGATAGCATTAAACTATCATCTCTGTAATATGGGCTTACCCAATCTTGTTTTTGTAATTGTAAGCCTGTAGCAATTTGAATGGCTTCGTGACCTCTTGATGATGAGTGTACATATTTGCAAATGCTTCTATTGGCATCATAAGTTTCACACATGGCTTTTGCTGTAACCATTAACTTATAAGCCTTAAGAAGTAATTCTGGATTTTGCATTCTGGTAAATATCTTACAACTTCTTTACTAAAAAAGTTATGGTAAGAAGTTTTCAAACATTGTTAAGTTTTCCACCCAACTGTTTTAAGCTGAATAAACAATAACTAAATGAGCAATGTTTATGGTTTATTTAATTTCCAACTCAAACATTTTTTCCTTTTCTAAAAACCCTTCTAAAATATCGCCAACAACACATTCTCCAACTCCAGCGGGTGTGCCAGTAAAAACAAGGTCGCCAATATTTAAAGAAAAATAATTAGATATATGAGCAATTATTTGATCGAAGGAAAACATCATATCGTCACTTAACCCTTCTTGTACAATAACTTCATTATTTTTTAAAGAAAAATTGATTGGTTCTTTTAACAATGCAGGAGTTGTATCTACCCACTTACCAATAATTGCACTATTGTCCCAAGCTTTTGCTTTTTCCCAAGGCAATCCTTTTGCTTTTAATTCATTCTGAATGTCTCTAGCTGTAAAATCTATACCTACAGTTAGTGCATTGTAATATTTATTTGCTTGGCGTTCGGGAATGTAACGTCCATTTTTACAAATTCGTAAAACTAACTCAACTTCATAATGAAGTTCATTGCTAAATTCTGGATAATAAAAAGGGGTATGCGTTTGTAATAAAGCACTTTTGGGCTTCATAAAAATTACAGGTTCGTCGGGTATATCGTTACCCAATTCCTTAGCATGGTCTACATAGTTCCGTCCTACACAAATTATTTTCATGTTTCGCTTTTTAAAATAATAATTAAGCAACAAACAATGGAAGTATAACCATAGAAATGGTTTTTTCTGAGTTTACATTGCTTAGATTCTATTTTCGGCTTAGCTATAACAGATTTTTACCCTATTTTATTATGCAAAGCTTAAATTATTTACAGTATTCATGGTTCTTTCTAATCCAATAGCAGCAAATGATTCAATCACTTCTATACACTTATCTATCTTTTTATTTACAATTAATTGTTCTGCAGGTAGCCATTTGCTCAGCACAAATTCGGCTTGCATTCCTTTTGAAAAATTGTTTCCAATACCAAATCTTAATTTAGGATATTGATCGGTAGCAATCATTAACTGTATATCTTTCAATCCGTTATGGCCTGCATCGCTACCACTTGCCCTTAGTCTAAGTTTACTAATTGGTAAAGCCAAATCGTCTACAATGGTTAGTGTATTTTCAATGCTAATTTTTTCTTTATCTAACCAATATTTAAAAGCTTTTCCACTTAAATTCATATAAGTAGTGGGTTTAACACAAATAAAAATCTTTCCTTTCCATTTCACTTCTGCAACTTCTGCTAAACGATCTAATTTAAAAAACCCTCCATGTTTTAGTACAAAAGCCTCAACAACATCAAAACCAATGTTGTGGCGAGTGTGTTTATACTCAGTTCCAATATTTCCTAAGCCTACAATTAAAAACTTGCTCATAAAACAAAAATAACATACCAATTTATACTTTAATGAAATACATTAAAAAAGTGTATTTTCATCTCAGAATTTAATACATGAAAAAACCCTTTTATAGAAAGCTTTTTTTGCTAGATGTGGCAGGTAATTTTGAGCATCTTAAAAAAGTAAGACTCGTAAATTATTGTTGTTTAATTACTATACTAATAAGCTCTATTTTTATTTTCATTAACCTTTTTTCAAATAAACCAATATTGGTTTTAATTAATTTTAGCACTTTACTAATTGGGTTGATAGGATATTATTTTAACAGAAAAAACAAGACTGAGATTTCCCTTTATTTAATTGGTATTTTCTTCTCTGCATTAGCAAGTTATTCAGCTATTTATTATAGAAATGGTTTAGAGGTTTACTTAATATTAAATTTAGGTGTATTGATCTTAATATTAAAAAAGCCTTTGGCATTATTTTTTTTAAGTGTGTATCATATTGGATTGTATTTATTAACCTTTCATTTTATTAATACAAGCACAAGCGAACATGCACTACCATTGTATAGAAGGGAATTGAATTATGCCATTTGCTTGATAGTGATAATTGCCATTTTACAATACTTCAAACAAATACACATAAATTATTCAGTAGAAATTGATGCCCAAAATAATAAAATTATTGAGCAACAAAAATTACTTATCATTAGTAAAAACGATTTGCAGCAAAAGAATGAAGCT
>JAGOUF010000123.1 GCA_018061385.1 Chitinophagaceae bacterium
TTTGCGTATTTACAGTACCAGTGGTACCAACTTTTAACCAACATGTTGGCAATGCAGGTATAGTTAAAGCATCAAAATTTTGTGTAAATGATGTTACAGAATTACAAAGTGTAGTTACAGATTTAACAGGAGACCAAGAACTTGAATCTGTAGGGCTACAAATACTTCTAACCCAAATATAATAACCTGTTGCAGAAGTTAATCCTGTAAGAACTGTAGCAGGACCATTAATACCAAACTTAGTTGGTGCTGTAGTTAAGGTTGGTGCCGTATTTGTGGTAGAATAATAAATACTATAACTTATTGGAGAAGCTCCAGCTGTTGGGGCATCCCAAGCTAAATCTAAACCAGAACTTGTTAAGTTGCTTACCAACACATTGGTTGGCTCATTACAAGAAGGAATATTTTCAACTACTAAATTATCGAATCCAATATTACAGAAGCTACTACCCCAATTCGATGTAGCATTTAATCTAAATTGAATTACCTGATTTGAGTAACTACTTAAATCTACAATTTTCGATTCCCAAGGTGCTGTAGAACCAGTATTTGCAGCATTGGCAGTATAGGTTTCAACTAAAGTCCAAGATGCCCCAGCATCTGTACTAATTTCTAATGCCAAACTATTGGTACCACTATTAGCACCCATCCAAATTGAGAATTTCATTCTTTTAGCTTGAGTACCTAAATTAAATGGTATTGAAGTTAAAATATAAGGATTGTAACCAGTAGTTGCGTTATAGTAATCCATGCGTGCAAAAGCTGCACCTTCTGCTGGAGAACCAGCACCATGAGTTGCGTCAGCTGCTACAATATCCCAATTAGCAGGACTACCAGTTAATGAAGATGCTACAAAACAAGCTGGCAGTTGACCAACTGTATTAAAGCCTTGTGAATAAGGATATGTAGTAACACTCTCACATAAAGTGGTAAATGTTTTTACTGAACTCCAACTACTTGAATCTGTTAGAGAACACTTACTTCTTACCCAAATATAATATGGAGTTGCAGTTGTTAAACCACTTAAAGTAATATTAGGACTAACAACACCACTTATTGTAGGTGCTGCAGTTAATGCAGGTGCTGTATTTGTTGTACTGTAATAAATACTGTACGATAAAGGAGCTGTTCCTGCTGTTGGAGCATCCCAACTTACGTCTACCCCTGTAGAACTAAGGTTTGAAAAGGCAACATTTGTTGGTTCGTTACAAGCTGGTATAGGTTCATAAACCACATTGTCTATCAATACACTATACGAAGGAATGCTTGTATGTCTTAATGCCAATGTATTTACGCCTGCTGGTGTATTTACTGGACTTAATTCGAAATCGTCATAAGTAGTAGTACTAGTTGTTGTAACAGACCCCAATACAACAAAAGATGCTTGATCGGCAGGGTTGGTTAAATAACCAACCTCAACAACACCACCAGCTGTCAAATTTGCTCTTGCTTTAAAACGCAATCTATGTGTTCCTTGGTCTGTACCAGCTAACTTAGGAAGACCTAAAATAACAATATTACTTGCTGAAGAAGAGTATATGTATAAACAATTTGGTGCAGAAAAATTTCCTGTAGTCTGAGTACTTACCGAACCGGTTGTACCCACTTTGTACCAACAACTTGGTAATGCTGGAACCGTTAATCCATCAAAATTTTCAACCAAACTTGATAATGGAGCAGAAATTGAAATGTAAACAACATTTGAAATACTAAATGCATTACTAAAGCTACAAGTATCTACTCTTCTCACCCAAACAGAATCTGAAATAGGCAATGAGAATGTACCAGCACTAGTGCCAGTTGCATCTGTCCAGTTTGTATTATCAGTAGAAGTTTGCCAACGATAAGTAACCCCTGCTGCAATAGTATATACTGAGCTGGTAAATGTTACAGAAGATCCTACACAAACATTTGAAGATGTAGTACTAATAACACCTGTAACTGGTGTACCTGTACAGTTTTGAGAAGCCAACCAACTAAAGTAATCATCTCCAGTTCCTACAAAAGGTCCTACACCTGTTGTAGCAGTTGTTCTTGAGCCTGTTGCAGAAAGTGCTCCTGTTCCAGAAGCTAAACTTCTAATTGTCCAAGGGCCAGTTAAACTAGCAGATTGACCAATAAATAAATCTGGATTTGTTGTTGCAGTTAAAGCATCTGTTGCATTGTAATTTAAAGTAATTGTTGGTGCTGTGCCATACACTGCATTTGCATTGGTTTGTATGCGATAGCCTCTTGTTCCATTAGCATTTGCACCACCACCAGAAGTACTTCCTGTTGGTGCAGCTGTAACTGTTGTAGTTAATGAAGTAATTGTTGAACCAGTTGCCAACGAACCTGTACCTGTTGCAATAACTACTGCAGCAGGTAATGGGAATGTTCTAGTTAAAGAACCTCCAATTGAACTCAATGTAATTGCACTTGCTTTTACATGAGAAGTTGCAGTGCCTGCTGTACCTGCATATCCTGTATTTTTAAAAGTAATTGTATTGCTTCCCAAATCTAAAATACCAGTAGTTAAGGTTAATGGAGCAGATGCAAACAATTCTAAATTAGTAGCAAACATTGCCCCACTTGCCGAGTTCATTGTTATGGCATTTAATTTTCCATTGGCAGGAATAATTGCAGCCATTGTATTTTGAACATTCGTTGCTGCTGGTCCAAAAAAGCCTAAAATAGCATTGTACAAAGCAACTCTAGAAGTTGGTGTAGTTGCAGCAGTAGTGTAAGTGCCCCCTAAAGCAGTGCCACTTGTACTACCAAAACCTACAGTTGGAGCTACTGAATAACCAAAACCAGCATTCGTTATAGTGAAGTTGGAAATTTGTCCGTTTGCTCCAATAATTGGAGTTGCAGTTGCCCAACATCCTGCAGGAAATTCTAAAGTTGCATTACCAGCTGAGAAAGCCAATGTTGGAGGAACTGAATAAGTTGCAGTTCCTGTTAAATAAACTGAAACTACTTTTCCACCAGCAACTGTAACAGTAAAGTTGGAGCTTGATAAAGCTGTACCAGAAACCAATGTACCGCCTGTAACTGTAACAGTTGGTGCAGCAGCGTATCCACTACCTCCATCAGTTACTAAATTAATGGCTGTTGGTCCAGAAAAACCTACTGTTGGTGCAATGGTATAATTTACACCACCATTGGTTGTAAATACACTACCAACACCCGAGAATGAAGTTGCATTTTGGTTGCTATTAATGTTAATTGTACCATTTACCGTTGCAGCACCACTTGTTTGTGATTGGCTATTGGTAAAGTATGCAATTGATTGAAAGTAAGTAGCTGTAGCAACTGCAGCTGTTGTTACAGTACCCCCATTTGCACTAAATACAATGGATGGTGAAGATGAATAACCACTACCTGCATTTACTAAATTAACACTCCTTAAGTTTGGTGTTGCAGATGAGTTATAATTTACACTTGCAACTGCTGGAGAACCCACATATAAGAAAGTAGCTGCTCCACTTACTGCACTTCCAGATGTATGAACTGGTGGTGCATTTGCAGATGGAACTCCACCAACTGTACATACATATAAATTATTTCCATAAAAATATTGCGTACCTACCGATACACTTGTTTGTTGAAAAGGATTACCCAAAGTTCCTAAAGTACCAATCCACAACAACTGTGCAGTTCCATTAGCAACAATTCCACTTGTATGTGTTGGAGCAACACTTGCATCAAAAGTGCCTGCAGTTGTAGCTACATATACATTGTTGCCAGAAAAATATCTTGTATTTAAAACAGCAGCAGCATTTGCTACCCACAAACTACAAGTTGCACCAAAAACTACAGGCTCGTTTGTATAAGTACCCATTGTTGTGAGTGCTATACTAGATACTTGGTTATTTATTGGACGACCAAAAACCTGTACAGCATTATCAATAGTTAACTTATTATTGGTATTTAAATTACCTGCTGTATGAGCAAAACTTGTTGTAGTTAAATTTTGTGTTGTATTAATAGTACAAGTACCTGTTGTTTGAAAAAATAATGCTCTAATTATTCCATTAGCACCATTGCCTTCAAAAGTACCAGTACCATCCAACATTTGGTTCATACTTGTACCTTGTGTACTTCCATTAAAGTTAACCAATGCACCAGCACCTGCTGTTGTGCCTACAGCCAAATTTGCATAACCGTTATTGGTAAAGTTGCCTCCAATATTTAATGTTTGTCCAACACCGGCTGATGTGTAGAGTAAGAAACGTGCACCTGCCGAAACAATTAAATCATTTTTCACAGTTAGTGCATTCGATGTTGCATTCCAATTTAAAGTGCCAGAAGTACCTTGTCCTACACTTACTGCATTAACAGTATAAGCTCCATCAATTGTAACTGTTGCACCATTGGCTATAATAACATTGTCTCCAACTGTTGGCACAACTCCACCAACCCAAGTAGCAGTAGAACTCCATAAACCACCTTGAGAAGTAGAAGTAATATTACCAGGAGCTAAAGTTGTTACAGAACCCGTTAATGGGCTGGCTGTATAATAAGCTGGGCTACAACTTCCAGCTGTAGTATTGTATGAAAAAACCCAATAATAATAATTAGTAGAAGGCACTAAGTTAGATGAAACAAAAGTTACACCAGTACCTACATATTCAATTTGTCCAATTGCATTGGCACCAACAGTGTAAGCTGTTCCATCAACAGGAACAGGGGCCACATTGGTTGAAGTTCTTACAACTAAATAATTGGTTGGGGCTGGCGATGCAGCAGTAAAACCAATACCAACGCTAGAACTAGTTGTATTAGAAAAAACTAAAGCAGTTGCTTGAGCTGTAGGAGGAGTACAAGGTGGTAAATTACAAGCTATAAATCTTGTTCTACTTATACTCTCTGCACCACAACCTGCTAAATGCGTATAAAAACGATAAGTATCGGTTGCTGTCGGAGTATAAGTTACTGGTCCTCCATTTGCAAAAGCCACACTTGCTGTACCTGCTGCATCTGAAATAGTAATTAAATCGGCAGCATTTGAACTACTTAATATATACGTAACTCCTGCAGTTAAAGTAACATTAGAATATTCACTTGCATACCCAAGAGTTGTAATAGATTGAGCTGTTCCTGTACAAGTTGGAGCAAATGTTGCACTAGGATATAATCCATTTACAGCTGTTAAACACTGCGAATTAGATTGAAATGATGCTAAGAATAAAGCTAGCAATAATGCATTCTTAATAAGGGATGTGTAGATTCTCCTCATAACAGTTTAGTTTAGTTGGCTACTAAAATAGGAGGGTTTATTCACATGGCAATAAATTTGTCTAAGAAAAAGTTAATTTTATCCACATTTTAAATTACTCCGATTATTTTTTGCCCTTTAGTAATTACCTCTTACCTTTGCCGACCCTAAAAAAAAGTACATGGGTAAAAAAAGGGAATTTGATATTGCATTTGTAGGATTGAAACCTGGCATTCATGTATTTGATTATAGGGTTGATGATAAGTTCTTTCTAGCTTTTGGTGAAAAAGATTTTAGCAATTGTGTTGCAGACATAAAACTAACGCTTGATAAAAATAGCAATTTCATTCAGTTGAAATTTGATATTGGAGGACAAGCAGATGTTTCTTGTGACAGATGTGGCAATACTTTATCTAAACAATTATGGGAAGAATTTACCATTATTGTTAAAATGGCCGATGATCCAGATAAAAAAAATGCAGAGGAAGAAGATCCCGATTTATTTTATATTAGCCGCAGTGAAAGTATTTTACACATTGCAGATTGGCTATATGAATTTGTTAGCTTAGCCATCCCTTTTCAAAAAATGTGTAATGAAGAAGAAATGGGAGGCCCACAATGCAATATCGAAGTGCTGAACAAACTGAAAGAAATGGAAGAAAATGTGAGGAGAGATAATAGCAACCCCTTAATGAAGGGATTAGAACAATTTAAAGATTTAGATAACTAAATATTTGGAACAGACCTTTTAAAATTTTGATTTATGCCAAATCCAAAACGTAGACATTCACAACAACGTAGTGCAAAGAGAAGAACTCACTATATTGCTCAAGAAGTTACTTTAAGCAAAGACACAACAACTGGTGAAATTCACCCACGCCATCGTGCACATGTTAGTGAAGGTAAGTTATTCTACAAAGGAAAATTAGTAGCCGAAAAAGCTCCTTTAAAAGCCTAAGAATTAACCCTAAAAAGTAATTCTTAAAACAATACCTTAGCTCTTTCTTACGAAGGGGCTTTTATAGTTTTATCCTTTTAATTCATTAATTATTTTAATTATGCAAATAGGAATAGACATGATGGGTGGAGATTTTGCTCCTTTAGAAGCAGTTAAAGGATTGGAGTTGCTTTTTAAAGAATTGCCTACAGCTAAAAATACAATTGTTTGCATTGGTCGTAGTAATGAATTATTGCCTTTATTAACCGAATACAATGTACAAGATTCCGTAAATATTGTACATGCAGAAGAAGTAATTGGCTACAACGAACATCCAACAAAAGCTCTCAAAGAAAAACAACAAAGCTCTATTGCTATTGGTTTTCATTTGCTTGTTACAGGTAAAATAGATGCTTTTATAAGTGCTGGTAATACTGGTGCAATGTTAGTAGGTGCAATGTTTAGTATAAAAGCAATTGAAGGTGTGCAACGTCCTACTATTGCTACCATTATTCCTAAAATAAATGGAGGCACTGGCTTGTTGTTAGACGTTGGTTTAAATGCCGATTGCAAGCCAGAGCATTTAAATCAATTTGCTGTACTGGGTAGTTTATATGCACATCATATTTTAAATATTCAACAACCAAAAATTGGTTTATTGAATGTTGGAGAAGAAGAAGGTAAAGGCAATATTTTAGCACAAGCTACTTATCCATTATTAAAGGAAAATACGCAAATAAACTTTGTAGGAAATATTGAAGGCAGAGATTTATTTAACGACAAAGCAGATGTAATTGTTTGCGATGGTTTTACAGGCAATGTTGCTTTAAAAATGGCTGAAAGTATTTTTGA
>JAGOUF010000124.1 GCA_018061385.1 Chitinophagaceae bacterium
ATTTATCCTCCAGATAAATCTGGTGGCAAATCAAAATTTGGTGGCAATTCAAAAATTGAATTACCAAAGGCTTAAGCCTGTGGGCTGTGAGGATAACTATTTAAAAAAATACGCTAATTAACGTAGCGTAAATGCTTGTGGATGTAAATACATTTGACTAATTAATTAGTACAAATATGAAAACACAAATTTACCTTCGTAAATCCTTTAAAACTATTGGATTACTTTTAATGTTGCTCATGGTGGGCGGGCAACAATTATGGGCGCAGTGCGGCACTGTCTCATCTTATGTTCCTACAGTTAGTAGCACAAATGTATGCTCTGGAAACCAGCTATATTTATATGCTACAGGATTGCCAGTTACCCGTTGGGTTTATAGAGATAACAACAATGGTAATTGGATTAACTTTGGGAGCAGTAGTGATAACAGTTCCCAATATGTTTATGCCACTGCTGTAACTACTCGTTCATACAGGGCAGTGGTTTCAACACCATCATGCCCAACAGATACAACGGCAGCAGTTAGTGTAACCATCTCACCACTTACTTATGGAAATAATGGTTCAATTTCAATTTCATCAAGCACTAAACAAGTTTGTTCTGGCGGACAATTTACCTTACGGATAATGAACGAAGGTGTTAATGTAAGCGCATGGATTTATAGAGATAATAATGGAAGTTGGTATACTTACTCTAACACCTCATCGCAAAATATAAATGTATATGCGCCAAATACTGTTACTGCATTAAATAGAGAGTTTAAAGTATTGGTTAAAAATTCCAATTCTTGTGTTATCGATTCATCTGCAAGTATAAATATAAGCATTACTCCAAGCCTTGCAGGTTACAATCCTAATGTAAAACCTACAGCAACACAAACTACAATTTGCGGTGGCAATTATGTTTCGTTGCAGGTTGATTGGCCGCTTGAAGTTGGTAATTGGATATATAAAGATGCTGGCGATACTGCCTGGAAATATTTTAATAGTGGCTCAACAAGCGCTTACGATTATAATACAAATGTTACCACATCTGTAATGCGTGAGTATCGTGTAGTTTTAAATAATCCAAGTAATTGTTCGGCAGATACAAGTGCTTCTTGTTTTGTAATGATAAATGCATCAGTTAAGCAAGTATTAACTTCGATACAACCACGTATAAGTGGAACCAATACAGAAGTATGTGCTGGTAGTTCAATACAGTTTCAAATACTCGGTTATAACAACAGTAAATCGTGGATTTATAAAGATAGTGTAGATGGCAATTGGTCGGTTTTTAGCAGCAGCAGTTCACCATCACTAAGCAGTAATAGTAACATTACAAAAGATTTAAACCGCGAGGTAAGGGTAATTATTAATAACTCATCAACCACTTGTTCATTCGATACTTCGGCACCTGTATTTTATAAGGTAAAAGCCAACGTATATGGTTATACTACAAGTGCTGTTCCTTTTACACCAATTGATGAAATGTGTGTTGGTGCACAAGGAACTATTTACATGCAAAATGGACAAACCGTCTCGAGGTGGATTTATAGAGATAATGGAATTGGCAGTTGGGTAAATACTTCTTCTGGTAATGTTTATTATGATTACAATACAAGTAATTTAACACAAAACACAACACGTGCATATAAGGCAGTAATTAATAACACAGCGCTTTGCCGTATAGATACTACTCCCGAAGTAACCATCAATTATAAAATTGCAATACCAAGTGGGGTTATAGCCATAACACCAACAATTTCTCAAAATTCTTTTTGTTCGGGTGCATACATAAACGGAAGCATAACATTATCCAATAACATGCAAGTAGCAAAATGGATTTATAAGGATAATAATGCCACAACTTGGGTTGATTTGCAATCTAGTTCGAGTACATATTTTTATGATTACAATACCACCGTTACATCATCAACTACCAGAACTTATAGGGCAATTATACGCTCGTTTGAAACTTTTAGTTTAGATACATCTTTAGAATTAGTGGTAAATATAAATCCTCAATCAAGAGGTAATTTAAATATTACACCTACATCTACTTTAGCAAGTGTGTGTAACCAAAATTATGCGGCATTAAGTTTAGTGCCAGCAGCCGGCTACACTACTAATAATTGGCTATATAGAGATACGGTAACTTCGGTTTGGTATAATGCAGGTTCATCATCAAACTCGTTAAATAATTATGTTTCTACTAATAATACCAAACGCTACTTTAGGGCAATTTTGCTTGATGCAAGTGTATGTAAATATGATACAACAAATATACTTGCCATTAACGTGTTGCAAAAAAATGCTCGAAATAATGCAAGTTATGTTCCTGCAGTTACAGAAACTGCTGTTTGCGGTGGTGCTACATATAGTTTAAGTATAAGTCTGCCTTCTGGAGTTTCTGTTTCTAGGTGGATATATAGAGATAATGGCTCCGACTGGAAATTAGGTTCTACATCGAGCAGCTTTTACGAAAATAGCAGTACTACAAAAGTTCTTGTACCAACTGTAAGAGAATACAAGGTTATTATCAACGACAATAACAATTGCTTTAGCGATACATCGGCAGCAGTTGCCGTTAATATCAGTCCGCTTACTAATGGTGCAATTGTAAATATAACACCAACCACTAGTTCATCAATTGTTTGTTCAGGAAGCACTTTAAGTGCCAATTTTAGCTATAATGGTACTGTACAAAAATGGGTTTACAGGGATAATGGTGGTGTTTGGAATGAGTTACTTAGTAGTTCGTCTTCAAGCTATTTATATGATTATAATGTGTATGTAAATACCAATACCACCAGAGAATATCGTGCATATTTAGTAAGGCCAAATTCTTGTATTATTGATACCACACAAAATTTAGTACTTCAAGTTCGTGCATATAGTAACGGAAGTGCTGCCGCAATACAACCTACCACATCAGCGCCTAACGTGTGTAGTGGAAATACGGTTAATGCAAACATACAATCGGCTACCAGTTATAGTGTGCATAAATGGATTTACCGAAATTCATCAACAGAAAATTGGAGAGATTTTACATCAACTACAGCATCTACTTATTTCTCAGAAACAGTAACTCCTGTTTTATCAAATACCCTAAGAGATTATCGCGCAATTATCAAAACCAATACTTGTAGTTATGATACCACGGCCCAAGTTAGTGTACAACTTAATGCCCGCAGTTATGGATATGCAAGTGCTACTACAATTACCTCAAGCACGGGTGTATATTGCTCATCGGCTACAGTAAACGTAAACGTAGTAAGTGGAACAATGCCTAGTGGTGCAAGTATTCGCTCGTGGTTATATATGGATAATAATAGTGGCGTTTGGAATGTAATACCTAACAATACTTCTACTTATTTAAGCCATACCAATACTTCGGTTACAGTACCTACAAGCAGAGCTTATAGATTGGTAATTAATAATACCAATACTTGTAGTTACGATTCATCAAGTTTGTTTAGTGTTTCCATCAATCCATCAGGTGCTGGGTATGCAAGTACAATTACACCAACAGTGTCAACAAATAGTGTTTGTAATGCACAAACAAATCCTAACGTTTATGTTAATTTACCTTCAGGTTATACTTTGGTAAATTGGTTGGTAAATAACAACAACACCGGTTGGGCTGGCTTTGGTTATCCAACTACAACTACCAGTATTACGGATTATAACACAGCCGTGCAAGCCGCAGTGAGCAGAAGTTACCGTGCAATTGTGTTAAACAGCAGTACTTGTTCAATAGATTCGACCAATGTTATTGGCATAAGCATTAACCCAACAGCAGGTGGTGTATTAAGCAATGTTACACCAACAAGTACACGCAGAAATTATTGCTACACTAAATCGGTTACGGCAAATGTTAGCACACCATCTGGTTACACCATCGAAAAATGGATTTACAGTGATAACAATGGCAGTTGGAATAATTTTACCAACAGCACCTCATCTTCTGTTTTATCTGATAACAATACTTATGTTTCAACACTAACAAGTAGATCGTATAGTGTAATTATGTTTAATAGCAATACTTGCCAACGAGATACCACATCGGCATTAACAGTTATTATTTCGCCTCGTAGTAATGCTATTGGAACACGTGCTATTACACCTACATCAAGCCAAAGTAGTGGTGTTTGTTCGGGCAGTTCAATAAACTTAAATGTACAGCCAGGTACTGGAAACGAATTGTTAAAATGGACATACAGCGATAATGGCACAAATGGTCCTTGGCTTGATGCATTAAACTCATATAATAGCACTTCATTTTCGCACCAATTAACCAATGTAAATAATGTTACTGCACGTTTGTATAGGGCAATTATTACCGATACCTCTACCTGCGATTTGGATAGCACAAATGCAATAGCTATTAATATTAGTCCTATAACTTATGGTACTGATGCAATAATTACGGTTACTGGTTCTGATTCGGTTTGTGTGGGTACAAACGTTTCTTTATCTGTTACTCCTGGAAGCGGAAATTCAGTTAACAAATGGATTTATAAAGATAATAATGGAGCGTGGACTAATTTTAAAAACAACACACAATCAAATAGTTTAAACGATGCCACCACACAATTAACAGCAGGATATACCAGAACTTACTCGCCTTTAATTTTAAAAACTAGCATTTGCAGAATTGATACTTTAACAAATGCAAAAACAGTTTATTTTAAAAATAAAACGTATGGCAATAGCACCACATCGGCAAACATAAATTTAGATACGGTATGTGCTGGAAGTAATTTAGTAGCCACCACTTCGGGTAGTGTAGAGCGTTGGTTATTCCGCGATGGAGTTTCAGGAAATTGGACAACAATTGCAACAGCATCAACATACCTTTCTGATAATTCTACAGGTGTTACCACATCGGGTTGGAGGTATTACAGGGCTTTATTAAATACGGGTTCGTGTAATGCCGATAGTACCAAAATGGATAGTGTTTATTTAAAAATACAAACACGTGGAAATGTTGCCGTAGCACCAACCACATCAAACAGTACAGTATGTTCGGGTAATACCGTTAACCTTAACTTATCGGTGCCAAATGCTACCATGCAAATGTGGCTTTTTAGAGATAATGGAGTAGGGGCATGGAGTATTTTAAGCAATACCACAAGCTTTGCAGTAACAGATTACAACACTTATGTGAGCAATGCAATTAGCCGCCAGTACCGTGCAATAGTATTGCGTACTTGTAGTTATGATACTACCGATGCTATAACTGTTACAATTACTCCAAAAATTAATGGAACTGATTTAACTAAAACTCCTACAGCTACAAGCACAAGTGTATGTGCTGCATCAAACGTGCAAAATATACAGGTAAATGCCGGTAGCGGAAACTTTATAATAAAATGGTTATGGAGAGATAATGGTGGCGCATGGCAAATATTTGCTAACGGAAATCAAAATAACTTAACCGATTACAACACATTAGTAGGTACTACAGTTACCCGTAATTATGTGGCTATTATTAATAACAATACTACTTGCAGGTACGATACCAGTGCAATGTTAACAGTTACTATAAACCCAGTTGTATTAGGTAATAGCAGCCGTATGGTAACTCTTCCACCAGCAATTTGTATGAGCAATGCTTATGATATTTCATTAAACGTTTCTTCCGATACATCAGTAATCCGTTTCTTATCAAATTACAATGGTGGTGGATGGAGTGATGAAGGTTACATCAACCCTACAACTAATGCAAGCATAACTAGATATGCTTATACAGGTTTGCCATATACTATTGGTTACAGAGCCATAACTTATAAAGCAAGCAATTGCCACATAGATACTACAGCACCAGTAATTATGTCGGTTAGTCCACGTACTTATGGAAACGATAATAGCATTATTCCAATAAGTAATAGCAGCGTTTGTTCAAATGCTTTAACATTTGTTAATGTAAACTTAACTTCTGGTAATACGGTGTCGCATTGGATTTATAGTGATGATGGAGTTAATTGGTTAGGATACTATTCTTCATCAACATCTATTAATGTTACTGCAAATACCGATACGCTTATCAACCGTCAATACAGAGCAATTATATTTAAAGCAAACTCTTGCTCAATTGACACTACTGCTGCAAAAACAATTACCTTCAACCCAATTGTTAATGGTTATGATTCAACTTCACAAGTTAACATTACAAGTGGTACATCTGTATGTATTGGTTCAAGTATTAATATCAATACCAATACTTCGCCAAATAGCATAAGCAGGTGGTTGTATAATGATAACAATACCGGTTGGTCGCCAATGTATCAATCAGCTTCAAACATATCAGATGCTAATACTTATGTTTC
Source organism: Chitinophagaceae bacterium (assembly GCA_018061385.1). Taxonomy (GTDB): domain Bacteria; phylum Bacteroidota; class Bacteroidia; order Chitinophagales; family Chitinophagaceae; genus UBA1930. Next base: position 6,314 of record JAGOUF010000124.1, read on the forward strand.
ATCAACCGTAAATAGAATTTATTCGGCTGTTATTTGGAAACAAGCTACTTGCCGTATGGATACCATTATTAAAACAGATACCATTGCAATTACACAACGTACTTATGGAGTTGATAACAGCATTGTAGTTACACCTTCAAGCAGTTCAATATGTGTAGGCACTGCAATAACATTAAGTGTAAATGTAGGTTCGCATAGTGTACAAACTTGGTATTACAGCGATAATGGTGGTGCTTGGAATGTACTTTCAAACAGTACATCATCATCTATTATTGATTACAATACTGGTGTTTCAGCAAGTACATCTCGTATGTATAAGGCATTAATTAAAAAATCAAATGCGTGTGCTTTTGATACTACACAAGCAATTACAGTAAGCATTAATCCTCGTTCTGTTGGGGTTGATAATAACATTACACCAACAGTAAATAATGCAACATTATGTGCAGGAAGCAACATTGTAGTTAGCGTAAATACTGGTAGTGGCAATAGCATACAAAAATGGATTTACAGACAAAATGGTGGTGCTTGGTTGGATTATTCATACACACAATCAACAACTATTTACGATTACAATACCAATGTTACTTCATCAACCACACGCGAGTATCGTGCAATAATTACCAAAGGTTCTGGTTGCGCTACCGATACTTCTAAATTGGTTTTAGTAACCATA
>JAGOUF010000125.1 GCA_018061385.1 Chitinophagaceae bacterium
TTTTCCACAATGCAAAATCGCTTTTATCTTTCTTCTCATCTTGATTGTCTAACTCTCTTGTAGTATCTAATTGATCGTCTAAATTTCGTCCACTTAAAATACCATAAGGCAATCCTTGTTTACTAAAGTGTTCGTTGTATTTATTCACATCAAAGTAAACCGATCCATTGGCAACATAAGCAAAGCCATCGGCAATAATTTGTTCAATCATTCCAATTTGTTCCACAATATGACCTGTTGCAGTAGGTTCAATACTTGGTTCTACATTGTTAAACTGTGCCATTGCCCAATGAAACATGTTGGTATATTTTTGTACCAATTCCATGGGTTCTAATTTTTCCAATACTGCTTTTGTAGAAATTTTGTCTTCGGCTTCACGTCCTTCTTCTTCAAAATGTCCAGCATCTGTAATGTTGCGTACATAACGAACTTTATAACCCAATTGTGTTAAGTACCTATACACAACATCAAAAGTTATGTAAGGCCTTGCATGACCCAAGTGGCTTTCCCCACTCACTGTTGGTCCACAAACGTACATACCCACATGACCAGGAGTTAACGACTGAAATTCTTCTTTTTTTCTGCTTAGAGAATTGTATATTTTAAGTGGCATAACCAATAATTATTTAAACTTATGTAATGTGTAGACATGAAAACTTGCTGTACAAATGTAGAGGATGGCTGTATTAACAGCAGCAACAACAGCAATATAAAGTGAAGCGTTTCATTACAACGAAGATAAGGAAGTCATTTTTTTTACAAAAATTTTTTTGGGGCTTTTCACTTCAACGCTTTAATGAACAATGGTTCGGGCTTTTCGTTGCTGCCAAATTGCGTTGCATTTGGGCATTCACTGCAATCCCGCAGCCCATGAACTGTTGATTATAAATTGAACCATTTGAAGAAAAATTCAATAACCAATAATAGATACTTTTACAAGTAGCTGCTTATCTTTAGCAAAACCCCAAAACTACCCAATGGAATTTATTGTACTGTTACTTGTAATTCTTATACTTCTTGTAGTAATGAATAACAAAAAAGTTCTTACTGAACAGTTAAAAGATGTTGAACATGAACTACGAGATTTAAAATCCGAAATCCGGAAATTGAATAAACCCCCAACTTCAATAGAAAACATTGTTGTTAAAGAAGAACCCAAACCTATTATTAAAGAAGAACCCAAACCAATTGTTCAAGAGGAACCCAAACCTATTGTTCAAGAAGAAAAAAATTATTGGAAATCTGGCTTTGCAGTAGTTGGAGAAAACAACAATATAGACGAACAAAAAAATGAAATTGAAGTTGAGTCAATTGCAGCATTTACTGCACCCAAAGCAACTACAACAACTTTAGCAAAACCAACTACCATTGTTGAACGTAAACAAAGCTTTTTTGAAAAAAATCCAGATTTAGAAAAATTCATTGGCGAAAATTTAATCAGTAAAATTGGTATTGCCATTTTAGTAATTGCCATTGGCATTTTTGTAAAATATGCAATTGACAACAATTGGATTGGGCCTGTTGGTAGAGTAAGCATTGGATTATTGTGTGGCACAATTTTAATTGCCATTGCACATTATTTACGCAAAAGCTATACATCTTTTAGCTCTATTTTAGTAGGTGGCGGATTGGCCATTTTTTACTTTACCATCTCATTAGCATATCATCAATTTAGTTTGTTTAATCAAACTACAGCTTTCATAATAATGGTTGTAATTACAGGTTTTGCTGTATTACTATCTTTATTATACAACAAACAAGAGTTGGCAGCAATAGCACTATTGGGTGGCTTTGGTGCACCTTTTATGGTAAGCAATGGCAGTGGCAATTATGTTACTCTATTTATCTATTTAATTTTACTCAATGTTGGCTTATTAATTATTGCCTACAACAAAGCTTGGCGTTTAATTAACCAATTGGCGTTTGTTTGTACCAATTTAATTTTTGCAGGTTGGTTGTTTACAATTGACTATAGCAATGTACTAGCACACCAACGTGCTATTGTGTTTGCAAGTATTTTTTATGTATTATTTTTTGCCATTAATATTGCTCACAACATTAAAGAGAATAAACAATTCTTAGCTGCCGATTTTTCAATTTTACTAGCCAACACTGCTATATATTTTGGCTTTGGAATTTGGTGCATTGAACATACCAACAACAACGATTATAAAGGATTTTTTAGTGCTGGGTTAGCATTGTTCAACTTGGTAATGAGTTACTTGTTTTTACGAAACAAAAAAATTGATACCAATATTTTGTATTTATTAATTGGTATTACACTTACACTTATATCGTTAACTGCACCACTACAATTACAAGGGAATTATATTACACTTTTTTGGGCATCGGAAGCCGTTGTAATCTTTTGGCTCTTTAACAAAACAGGCTTTAAGGTTTTACAAATTGGTGCTTTAATTGTTTGGATTGCTATGTTGCTTAGTTTGTTGATTGATGTTTATGATGTGTACAATTATATATCTAACTATTTCCCAATTGTATTTAACAAGGGCTTTGTAACTATCGTTTATACATCAATTGCTAGTTACTTATTGTTTATACTTTCTAAAAAAAGCAATCAATCAATTACAAAACCTTTTGTATTTAGAAACACAGCATTGGCTATGTTTTTTGCTGCCGGTTTATTAGAAATTTTTTCTCAATTTTCTCATTACTATCCCAATATAGCCATTGATGTATTGTATGTTGTATTGTACTGTTTTGTATTTGCTCAAGTATTTATTTTAGCTGCTAAAAAATTACAACCAACGCTTATTACAACCAATCAAATACTTGTTCTACATGGATTGTGTATGCTGTTTTATTTATTCAACATACCAACAACTTATAAAGTGCAAACTTATATGCTTGAAGAGAAAATTTATGGATTACACTTTATTGCTCACTGGATTACAGTTTTACTTTTTGCAAATTCCATTTGGCAAATTATAAAATTATTTAAGCAATTAAATAACCATCAATACTTTAAACCAGCTATTGTACTCATCTGTATATTAACTGTTACCTTCTTAAGTTTTGAACTGAATCTTTTAGTAAATCAATTATTTTATTCAGAGAAAAACGATTTAGCTCTTTTACAAAGAGTTTACATAAAATCTATATTGCCCATTTTGTGGGGTATTTGTTCTTTTGCATTTATGTGGCTTGGCATGAAATATAAAGAACGTTTTTTACGAATCATTTCATTGTGTTTATTCAGCATAACTTTATTTAAGTTATTTGCTTTTGACATTAGCAACATTCCAGTTGCTGGAAAAATTGCAGCATTTTTCTGCTTAGGTGTTTTGTTGTTAATCGTTTCATTTATGTACCAAAAATTAAAAAAAATAATTACACAAGATGAAGAAAAAAAAGCAGAATAAATCTTGGTACTTAATGCTATTATTGGGCTTTTCTTTAAATTGTTTTGCTCAACAATTTACACATAAAGTAAAGCTAGATAGTGTTAATCAAAATTCGTTTTATAAAGTTCTACTTACACCACAAATCATTGCAAAAATGCAAGCTAGTTGTAATGATTTACGCATTGCAGATGCCAATAATAAATATATTGCTTACTTTATTAAACAAGAAGAAGCCACATTTAAATCAACTGAATTTATTGAGTTTCCAATTACAAAAAAAGAGCTTGGGAAAGATAAGCAAACGCATATTACAATAGCAAATACCACCAAACAAAACATAGAGCATTTGCTATTAATTACAGCAAATACATTTGCCAATCGTTTTGTAAATATTAGCGGTAGCAATAATTTAAACGATTGGTTTATTATTAGAGAAAATATTGAACTAGAAAAGCAGTTCAACAACAATCAAAACAAGTATATACAAAGTATTGGTTTGCCAAAAGTTGATTATGCTTATTTTAAAATTACTTTTATTGGCGAAAATGTTTTACCAACCAATGTTATTCAAACAGGTATTTATAACCAAAATTTTTCAGAAGGTAAATACTTAGCAATACCAACGCCTAGCATTCAACAAAAGGATAGTAGCAATAACAAAAGCTATGTTTATATAAAATTTTCTGATACCTATATGATGAATAGGATTAAGCTTACAGCAAAAGGTTCACCCTATTTTAAACGCAACATAAATGTATTTGATAACAATGGCTTAATCCCTAAACTACTTGTTAGTAGTACCATCCAATCAACATTTACTGAATTAAATTTTGACAATTTAAAAACAAAGGAGTTGCTATTGGAAATAATTAATAACGATGATAGTCCACTTGAAATACAAGAAGCAAAAGCCTATCAACTTCAGAAATATATAATTACCTATTTAGAAGCAAAAAAGCAATATCATTTATTATTTGGTGATTCGTTTGCAACAAAACCTCAATATGATTTATCGTTTTTTCAAGATAGCATTGTTCAGAATATTCCAATTTTAACAACAGGAAACGTAGAAACAATAAGCTATTCCAAAGAAACTGTTGTTGGTAGCAACAAAAAGAAATATTTCTTATGGATATCGCTAACATTAATTGTAACTGTACTTTTGTTGCTCAGTTATAAAATGATTAAAGAAATTAAAAAAAAGTAGTTGACGATGCTTATTTATAATGTTACCATACAAGTAACTCATGCAATAAAAGATGCTTGGGTAGAGTGGATGAAGGCCCAACATATACCAGAGGTTATGGCTACCAATTGTTTTGTAAAGTATCAATTTGTGAAACTTTTAGAGGTAGATGAAACTGAAGGAGTAACCTATGCTGCACAATATTATGCAGAAAGTAAAGCTCAATACAATCGTTATATTGAAATACATGCAACAGCATTAAGAGAAGATGCACAACGCTGTTGGGGCAACCAATTCATAGGTTTTCGCTCATTAATGCAGGTTGTGGATTGAGTGTGGATAGTTTTTTAAATAGGTTTTTGTAATAACAAATGTTCCCTATATTACTGTAAAAGCCTTACAGGCATTGAATTTCAAGAATATTAAGCTACAACCCTTTGTTTATAAGGCTTTCAGCCGAACGGTTAAGTATAAAAACACAATTAATATTTTACAAAATTCTATCAAATCCTTTAGGGATAAGGGTTTTACAGATAATTACAAAAACCATTTTTCGAGGTAAAATAGAAACATGTACATAAAACGAATAAATTTGCTTCTCAAAATAAAATAAAATTTAAAAACAATTATTATGAACAAAGCTGAATTGATTGCCCAACTTGCTGAAGATGCTGGTTTAACTAAAACTCAAGCCAATGCTACTTTAGATTCTTTTGTAGCTACTGTTACAAAAACCTTAAAAAAAGGTGATAAAGTAACTTTAGTTGGTTTTGGAACATTCTCTGTTTCTAAACGTGCAGCTCGTATTGGTCGTAATCCACAAACTGGAGAAGCTATTAAAATTAAAGCAAAAAAAGTAGCTCGTTTTAAAGCTGGTAAAGAATTAAGCTCTAAAATCTAGTGCTCAAACGATAGCAAATAAAAAAATCCTGTCATATTTGGCAGGATTTTTTTATTTTCGCAGCCTATCATTTAAAAATAAATTGAATCATCATGGGTAGAGGAGACAAAAAAACAGCAAAGGGCAAACGTTTCAAAGGCTCTTTTGGCAAATGCCGTCCACACAAAATTGCGGTTGCTGGTAAAAAAACTGAAATAAAAGCTTCTTAATTTTTAATATAGAAGCCTTTAAACTTTTTAATCCTGTCTTTTTTAAAAGATGGGATTTTTTATTTGCCAACTTATTTTTTCTACTAAATCTATCAATTTTATAAACAGTAAGTTTGCCAACATTTACAAACTTTACGTATGTCATTTTCATCATTGGGTTTATATGCAACATTGGCAAAAAAGTTAGCAGCATTGGGTTACGAAGCTCCTTACCCCATTCAGCAACAAACAATACCAGCCATTCTACAAGGAAAAGATGTATTGGGAATTGCACAAACAGGTTCTGGTAAAACAGCAAGCTTTGTGTTGCCCATTTTACAAAAACTACAAGGGAAACAACACAATAAAAATCGCTTTATCAATGCTTTAATTCTTGTACCAACAAGAGAATTGGCTGTACAAGTTGGCGATGTGTTTAAATTATTTGCAGAGGTAATGCCACGTAAAATAAAAGTAATGTCGGTTTTTGGTGGCGTTTCTATCAACACACAAATGATTAATATGCAAGGTGTAGAAATACTTGTTGCAACACCTGGAAGATTATTGGATTTATTAGATGCCAATGCCATGAATCTTTCTGAAATTGAAGTGCTTGTTTTAGATGAAGCCGATAAAATGTTGAACCTTGGTTTTAAAGAAGAAATGGCCAATATTTTTAAGTTACTTCCAACAAAAAGACAAAATTTATTGTTTTCTGCAACACTAGGAAAAGAGATTAATACCATTACAGAAATTTTACTCCACAACCCTGTAAAAATTGAAGTTGAAGCCGAAAAGCAAAATATAGATTTAATTACACAAACCTGCTATTACGTTACAGAAGAAAGAAAAGGTCCATTGTTGAGGCATTTAATACAACAACACAACATGACGCAAGTCTTAGTTTTTTGTTCATCAGTACATCGTACAGATGCTGTTGTAGAAAAATTAAAAAAGCATGGCATTGAATCGGCTGCAATTCACAGTAAAAAAAGCCAAGGTGCAAGAACAGATGCTTTACAAAACTTTAAATTGGGCAAGCTGAAAGTGTTGGTGGCAACAGATTTGGCTTCTCGTGGTATTGATATTCAATTTTTACCGTTTGTAATTAATTACGAATTGCCCCGTTCTCCAAAAGATTATATTCATCGTATTGGGCGTACTGGTAGAGCAAGTAATGCAGGTACTGCACTTTCGTTGGTGAGCGAAACCGAACAACATCATTTTAGTGTAATAGAAAAAAAGATGGGCAAAAAAGTTGAACGAATTGAAACAATAGATCTTGATTTAAAAGGATTTTAAAACAAGAATTGTTTCCCTTTTGACGTTACTCTTTGTT
>JAGOUF010000126.1 GCA_018061385.1 Chitinophagaceae bacterium
GTTGCAGAAGCATACCCAGATTTAAAAACTACTAAATCTTTCCAAGATTTTCAAACTCAAATTGAAGGAACTGAAAACAGAATTAATGTTGCTCGTCAAGATTTTAATAAATCAGTTGAAGGGTTTAACTTAAAAGTTAGAACTTTTCCAAATAACATATTTGCAGGCATGTTTGGCTTTAAAGTAAAAGAGTTTTACAAAGCCGATGTTGGAAGCGAAAAAGCTCCAGATATTGAATTCAACATTAAGTAATACAATATGCTGAATTTATTCAGAAAAAAAGCAGCCAATTTTTTTACTGCCGAAGAAAAAGAAATCATTACCGCTGGTATTAAAGCTGCAGAGCTTAATACCAGTGGTGAAGTGAGAGTTTTTGTAGAAAGCCGATGCAAGTTTGTACAAGCTGTAGACAGAGCAGAAGAAATTTTTGATCAACTTAAGATGTACCAAACCGATCAACGCAATGCAGTTTTAATTTATGTGGCTTTAAAAGATAGGCAGTTAGCAGTTTTTGGCGATAAAGGAATTCATGAAAAAGTGGGCATCGCTTTTTGGAATGAAGAAGTGAAACATATGATTCAATTCTTTAACAAAGAAAACTATGCTGAAGGTATTGCTACAATTGCAATAAATATTGGCAATGCGTTAGCTGCTAATTTTCCATACAATAAGTCTACCGACGTAAATGAACTTTCCGATGAGATCGTTTTTGGAAGTTAATATTGGGTGAAGTATTTATTTTTCTTTTTTGATTTGTAATAATGAAACAATTTTTTAGTCTTCTTTTTTTGTTTTTTGTAACCATTGCTGTAGCACAAAAAAGCATTCCTAAGCCTAATCCAATGCGTTTAGTGAATGACTATGCTAAAGTGTTAGATAGTTACGATAAAGAAGTATTGGAAAAGAAATTAATCGCCTTAGACGATAGTACCAGCAATCAAATTGTTGTATTAACCGTACCAAGTTTAAATGGCGAAATTCTTGAAGAAGTTGCTGTTAAAACTTTTAGAGAATGGGGCATTGGCAAAAAAAAAACAAACAATGGAGTTTTATTATTAATTGCAATTGATGACAGAAAAGTAAGAATAGAAGTTGGCTATGGTTTAGAAGGTGCAATACCTGATGTAATTGCCAATGACATTATTAACAACGATATTAAACCTGCTTTTAGACAAAAAAATTATTTAGGTGGTATTACAAAAGCTGTAGAAGATTTAAGCAAAGCTGCTGCAGGTGAGTATAAAACTAAACGAAATAGAAAAGGCAATCAAGATGGTAGTAAGGGCGGCGGAATTTTAGCTTTTGTAGTTATTTTGTTTATTGTACTAATGATTGTTGGTAGAGGTGGAGGAGGCAATCAAGGTGGTAGAAGAAATAGACTAAATGCTAGCGACTTTATATTGCCAATGATATTTTCCAACTTAGGAAGAGGTGGAGGAAGTGGTGGTGGTGATTGGGGTGGTGGAGGTGGAGGAGGCTTTGGTGGTTTTGGAGGAGGAAGTAGTGGAGGTGGTGGAGCCAGTGGAGGTTGGTAATAGTGAAAAAATATATTGTATAAAAGAAACGGTCTAATTTTAATTAGACCGTTTCTTTTATTTATAAGTATTAAAAATTTCTATTTTCTTTTACCCAGTTTTTTATAAAATCTGCAATGACTGTTGTAGTTGTTCCTGGAGGAAATAATTTACCAACACCAATTTCATTCAAGGCTTTCATATCATCTTCAGGTATAATGCCACCACCAGTTAGTAATACATCGTTCATATTTTTCTCTTTCATTAAATTTATTATTTTAGGAAAAACTGTATTGTGTGCACCGCTTAAAATACTTACACCAATAGCATCTACATCTTCTTGTAATGCAGCATTTACAACCATTTCAGGCGTTTGCCTTAATCCAGTATAAATTACTTCCATACCAGCATCTCTTAAAGCTGTAGCAATTACCTTCGCTCCTCTATCGTGGCCATCTAATCCAACTTTGGCAACTAAAACTCTAATAGGTCTGTTCATAATGACAATTTAAACAAAACAAAAATAACTGAAATGAGCTTGTTAGTTATAAAATAAAAACTGCCAGTTTTTAGGTGACAGTTCTTTTATCAATTAACTATTTAAACTCAATAAACTCATTGTATGATGTATTCTTTTCACTGTTTCATCTTTACCAATTAATTCAGCAATTTCAAAAACACCAGGCCCAAATTTACCACCCACTAACATTACACGTAAAGGCAACATTAATTCTCCTGGTTTTAATTGATGTGCAGCTGCCGATTCTTTAAATGATACTTCTATATCAGCGGCATTCCATAAAATGCTTAGTTTATATGTTCTAATCAATTCACGAAAAAAAATCTGTTTCTTATCATCCCATTTAGGCTGAATAGCAGCGATATCAATTGCTTCAGGAGATTGAAAAAAGAAATCGGCTTGTTGTACAAAATCTGGAAGTACCGTACAACGATCTTTTACCAAATCCAACACTTTAATAAAATGGTAATCGTTGCCAATTGTTATTCCCTTCTCTTCAAATAATTGCTTAATTGTTAATTCGTAATTTTTAATTGGCGTTTTTTTAATCCACTCACTATTAAACCATTTGGCTTTTTCAAAATCAAATTTTGCACCGCCTTTGTGAACACGTTCAATAGAAAATTTTTCTAGCAATTCTTGTAACGAAAAGAGTTCTTGTTCTGTTCCAGGGTTCCAACCCAACATTGCCAACATATTTACAAAAGCTTCGGGTAAAAATCCTCGTTCTCTAAAACCGCTATTCACGGTTCCGTCAGCATTTGTCCAATCCATTGCAAATACGGGAAATCCCAATCTATCGCCATCACGTTTACTCAATTTTCCATTCCCGTCAGGCTTTAAAATTAAAGGTAAATGAGCCCATTGAGGCATATTTTCAATTCCAAATAAATATTGCCACAACAATACATGTACTGGTGAGCTAGGTAACCATTCTTCTCCACGAAATGCATGTGTTATTTCCATTGCAGAATCATCAACAACTACTGCCAAATGGTAAGTAGGCATTCCGTCGGCTTTTAATAAAACTTTATCATCTACCAACGATGAATTAAAACTTACTTCGCCACGTATCATATCGGTAAAATGTATATCAACGTTCTCTGGCATTTTAATTCTTATAACATATGGCTTTCCGTCATCTAATAATTGTTGTGTTGCAGCTTCACTCAATGTTAATGAGTTGTTCATTGCATTTCTTGTATGCTGGCTGTATTGAAAATTGGTAATTTCTTTACGCTTTGCATCTAGCTCTTCAGCAGTGTCAAAAGCATAATAAGCATTGCTATTTTTTACCAATTGCTCTGCATATTGCTTGTACATTGGTTTTCGCTCACTTTGCCTGTAAGGTGCATGTGGCCCACCGTGTAAAGGACTTTCGTCTGGCTCTAAACCACACCATTTTAAGGTGTCAAAAATATATTGTTCAGCACCTTCAACAAAACGAGTTTGATCGGTGTCTTCAATTCTTACAATAAAATCTCCACCATGTTGTTTGGCAAATAAATAATTAAACAACACAGTTCTTACGCCACCTAAATGTAAGCCTCCTGTTGGGCTTGGGGCAAAACGCACCCTTACTTTTTTACTCATAGTTTGCAAAGATAATGGATGAAGTAAAAGAATGGAGGTAGAGGGTTGAAGGCTGAAAGTTTTAAGTTATGAGTGATAGGAAGGAAGAAGCAGGTATGAATCTAAAACTTAGAACCCACAAATTAAAACTCATAACTTACTATTCACCATTCACTACTCACCCTTCACAGCTTATCTTTGCACAATTCATGAAATATTTTACAGTTTTATTGGCAGGTATATTTTTTTTACTATTTAATTCTGTTGAAGCACAGCTTACATTTCCGCATGTTAAGGTTGTTTATGATTCTGGCTGGAGCTATAAAAACCTAACATTAATTCCTATTCGATTTACAGATTCTTTACACAGCAATGCTGCATTTCCTCGTTCTTTTTTATCGTTAAGTGTTGCTATGCAACAAAAGAAAATTAAGATTACAGAAAATAAATTTGATGGTAGAGAAAATGTAAATACACTAAATATTAGAAACTTATCTAAAGAATATATTTTGGTTGAAAGTGGCGATTTATTAAAAGGAGGAAAGCAAGATAGAATGAGTGCAGAAACCAAATTAATTGCACCTGGAAGCGATGTGAATTATTTGAATGTTTTTTGTATTGAAAAAGGGCGATGGGATAAAAAAGCAAAACCATTTTCTTACGCAGGATTTGCAGATGCAACTATACGCAAAGCTGGTGATAGTAGTGGCGTACAACAACATGTTTGGAGAGAAATTGAAAAGCAATTTGTTGCCAATGAAACCTTAACAGAAACCTATCCTTATTTGCAACTTCAGAAAAAGAAAACTGGACAGTTAAACGATTATCAGCAATTTTTTATCAATCGATTTAAGCAAAGTGATAGTGTTTATGCAGGATTTATTGTGTTAACAGATTCAACCATTTTAGCAGCCGATATTTTTGCTAATGAATATTTATTGGCAAGCTCATTTGAAAAATTATTGTTTAGTTATATTGGAGCAATAAAAAACAAGGAATCTACAGTCAAAACAATTAAAGAAACTGTACAAAATTTTGCAAGAAAATTATTGAGTACAGAATCTGCTCAAAAGAAATTTGTAGAGCATCACGGCAAGATTTTTTTATATAAAAACTATCCATTGCACATCACCACTTTTGGTAATTGATGTATATAAAAAAGGGGCTGTATTTTATAAAATACAACCCCTAGTTAATCATAGTATTCAAATATGATGATATACTATTCAGTTTCTTCGTTTAAATTTAAAGGGTACGTATAGTTTCCTTCATAACCAGGATAAATACCATCTAAACGTACTTTTCCATCTTTTGTATTGGCAATTGCAGCTTTAAATTCATCAATATTTTTGATCTCAACTCCATTCACTGTTGTAATTACAAAACCTTCTTGTACTCTAGTTTTAGACAATGCACCTGTACCAATTTTTTTAACAACTACACCACCAGCAATTTCATTTGCAGCAGCAACTTTTTTATCTACATTTTCCAATGTGCCACCTACTTTATCTACTATATTGCTAGTTTTTACAATGTCTGTATTTCCTGCTTTGTTTTTTAATGTAACAGTAGTTGTATTTTCTTTGCCATTTCTTTTATAAGTTACAGTTACTTTATCGCCTGGTTTGTATAAAGAAACTTGCTCTTGCATTTGTGGTCCACTGGTAATTTGTGTACCATTAATTTTAGTAATAATATCTTTTTCTTTAATGCCAGCTGCAGCAGCTGCACTGCCATCAGTTACGCCTAAAACAAATACACCTTCATTGGTTTTCCATGTAGAACCATAATCTCTGTCCAATTCTGCTTGTTGACGTTCAGGTAAACCTTCAGCAGGATAACTAATGCCAATAAATGCTCTTTGTACTGAGCCATATTTTACCATGTCGGCAATTACTTTTTTTACAATGTTTACAGGTATGGCATAAGCATAACCTGTATAATAACCAGTTGGAGAAGCAATGGCAGAATTAATGCCAACCAACTCTCCATTGGTGTTAATTAATGCACCACCACTATTTCCAGGATTTACCGCAGCATCGGTTTGAATAAAACTTTCAACTGGTGTTTTACTTTGGCGTTGATTGATGTTAATGCTTCTAGCTTTTGCACTCACAATTCCTGCACTCACAGTTACGTCAAGGTTTAAAGGATAACCAATTGCTAAAACCCATTGACCAAGTTTTACATCATCACTATTGCCATATACTAAATAAGGTAATTTATCTGCATCAATTTTAATAACAGCTAAATCTGTACTAGGATCGGTTCCAATAACAGTTGCTTTGTATGTTTTTTTATTGGTAAGGGTAACATTAATTTCATCGGCTCCATCAACTACGTGGTTGTTGGTTACAATGTATCCATCCTGACTAACAATAACACCACTACCACTTGCTTGTTGTTCTGGCACTACTTGCATACGTGGGCCATTGAAAAAATCTTCAAACATATCGCCTCCAAACATATCACCAAAAGGATTTCGTTGACGGGGTTGATTGTTGCTTACTTGGCGGGCTTTTGTTTTTGTTTTAATGTGCACTACAGCAGGTGTAGCACTTGTTGCAGCAGTAGTGAAATCTGTTGTGTTTGAAGGTGCATTGTTGTTGCCAAAAAATCCAGCATAATTAACTGGCAATTTTCCTTCTTCTTGCATTCCAGCATATTTATGCTGCATAAATTTACTATAGCCTGCCACACTCAAAATGGCTGTAGCAGCACTAATGGCAACCACGGCTAAGATGTTTTTGAGATTCATATTCATTTTTGTATTTTTTATATTGTTAGCTATTCAAATTTTGTGCCTTTCTACTACAAATATCGAAAGCTGTTTAAAAGTCAGCTATACCTTATATAACCTTTAACAATCTTTTACGATGAAAGTCGTATAACTATCTTTTTCTGCAATTTTTTCAGTTACACTTTGTCAAAATTTACCAATTACCAAAAGATGTTGAAAAATTATTTTAAACTGCTACTAAATTCGAGTAACAATTTAATTTGTTACAAGTTCAGCAAAAATTGCAATGTATCTATTCCGTCTGCGTAATCATTTAGCTTGGGTTGTTGTGCTTTTCCAAATGGCACTCCATATTTACCAACAATACATTGTACGTCGGAAGTAGATTTTAAACTTGAGATTAAACTTTCTACATGATTGTAATGACTGTAATTTACTTGACTAATGGGTGAAAACAATGCTTCATTTTCTGAAAGAATTACAGAGCCATTGGTCATGTACAATTTATTGCTCATCATTAATAAGGCTAAATGATAATCGTAATTGTGTTTGTATTTGTGAAATTCAAAATACTCATCGTACTTTTTTAAAGCGTTTAGTAAAGGAATAAAATCATATCCTTCAGG
>JAGOUF010000127.1 GCA_018061385.1 Chitinophagaceae bacterium
TGCTAAAGCAGATTGAAAGTACAACTGCATGTCTTTTTTATTGTTTTGTCTTGCTCCAATTGCTGCACTTAATTCTGCAGTTTTGATCAATGCTTTTAAATTGTTACCATCAGCAACTAAAACTTGTTTGTATTTATCCAAAGCTTCTGTTTCTTTAAACTTATACTCCAAGTTTTCGGCTTCTTTTAATAAAATATTTACATCTTGAGCATGAGAAGCAAAAGAGCAAATCACCAATAAAATTGTAGTAAATAATTTATATATTTTCTTCATAAATAATTAGGAATCTTAATTTTCTCTTTTCATTTCAAAACTTATACCAACTGTTCCTTGAAATTGAATTATTGGTGGATTTATTTTTGTAATAGAACATTTCACCCAATCTACTAAATTAAATTGAGCTATAATAGTTGTACAAATTTTTTGAGCTACAGTCTCTAACAATGGTGTTGGAACTGCCATTTGCATTTTTACCATTTCATACACTTTTGAATAATCAATAGTATCGTTAATAGAATTAATTTTTTGAGGAACACTCAACTGATGAATGGTAATATTCACTTCAAAGTTGTTGCCTAAAATTTGTTCTTCTTCATACAAACCATGGTATGCATGAAACAATAAATTATTGAGATGAATGGTTAGCAAATGAATTGAGAATTAAAAATTAAAAATTAAAAATTGGTAACTTGCAATCAATATTTATTTGAATACAAATTACCAACTCTTTTTTTAGTGTTCTAAAGTTGCTAAATATCTTTCAGCATCTAAAGCTGCCATACAACCACTACCAGCAGCAGTTACAGCTTGGCGATAAGTTTTATCTTGTACATCTCCTGCAGCAAAAATCCCATCAACATTGGTTTTCGATGTACCAGGTGTAGTAAGTATATAACCAGTTTCGTCCATGGTTAAAAACTCTTTAAAAATATCACTGTTCGGTTGATGACCAATAGCAACGAAAAAACCACTAATTGGCACTTCTATTTTTTCGTTGGTAACTGTATTGTGAATTCTTACGGCTTCAGTTTTTTTCTCCCCTAAAATTTCATCAGTAACACTATTCCAATAAATTTTAATATTGGGTGTATTCATCACTCGGTCTTGCATTATTTTACTTGCCCTCATTTGATCTCTACGAACAATCATGTGTACGTTTGAGCAAAGTTTACTCAAGTACAATGCTTCTTCTGCTGCAGTATCGCCTGCTCCAACAATGGCAACTTCTTTTCCTTTGAAGAAAAAACCATCGCAAACAGCACAAGCACTTACGCCAAAGCCATTTAAACGTTGTTCACTTGGTATGCCTAACCATTTTGCAGATGCTCCTGTACAAATAATAATGGCATTGCTTTCAATCCAATTTTCTTCATCAATTTGTACTTTATACGGACGTTGAGAAAAATCTACTTTAGTTGCCAATCCATAACGAATATCAGCACCCATTCTTGTAGCTTGCTTTTCAAAATGTATCATCATTTCTGGCCCTTGAATTCCATCAGGATAGCCAGGATAATTTTCAACTTCTGTAGTAATGGTTAATTGTCCACCTGGTTGAATACCTTGGTACAATACTGGTTTTAAACCTGCTCTTGCTGCATAAATTGCAGCTGTATAACCTGCAGGACCACTACCAATAATTAAAACTTCTACTTTTTCAATTGAATCACTCATAATTTATCTTTTTATCAATGCAAACAAAAGTATACTTCTCTTGCATTTTTTGAATATTGGTTTTACACAATTGTTTTATTTGGGGATAATGACTGTTTTAAATTGAGTTGAATAACCACTAAATGCACCCAAAGCATTGTTGCTAATATTGCCAAGCACTTTTATTGGAGAAGAAAATGGATTGCCAATTGATTGAAAAGCAAACTCCCAAGTGTTCCAAAAGTTGTAACTAGCTTGGTCAATGTTGGCAAACTTTACAGTAACTGTATCGCCTCTATAAAAATATCCAGAACTGTCTAGACTTGATGGTGGTCTGTTTCTATCAACACCAGCACTTACAGGAATATCATAAGTTGTTCCATCAATTATTTGATCATCAAAAACTGAATTTCCTCCTGGTAAAAAAATATTGTTGGTTCCAATTCTTGTAAAATATCTAATATAATTTCCTAATCCTGCAGGATCAGTAACTCTTGCCATTACAATTGCAAAAGTGGTATCTACATTTAAAGGTGGTTTCTTCCACCACAAAGAATCTACTTTTTTGGTAAGTAAAGGAATTTGAGTAGTGGCATTGTACAATTGCCCATCTACAGAAATTTGTAAATTGTATTGTTTTCCTTCTTCGCCCAAAAAAGCTGTAGCAGGGTTTGCAATATCATTGGTATAAAAATAATAAGTAATGCCATTGTTTACAATACCATATTCTTTTAGTATATGTGTAGTGGTACCATTAGAAACTGTAACGTTTGCATTTCTTACAAATGAGTTTGTAAGGGCATTTCCATTTAACTCTGCAAAATAATTCAGCGATTTGCTTAATATAACAATTGGTGGTTGTCCAGTTTCAATTTGTGCATCAACAACCAATTTTGCAGATGCATTTTCTGGTTGTAATTGAATATCTTTTTCACAAGAAATGAACAACCATGAAAAAATTAAAAATCCAAGAATTCGGTTCATAAATATCAAAATTACTGTTCTATAACAAAATAAAATGTAAAAGGTTATTCTGTAAATCAATAGCATACACAATGTTTGCCTAAGTAGAGTAATTCACATAGCTGAATAACCAAAATTTTTTATTTAACCCATAGCATCCGATATTCGCAATAATAACACGTGTTAGCATGCCTACCATTTCTTTTGACAATACAGAAAACGCTTTTGCATATAAATCTGAAAAAGAACTAAAAAAAGCAAAGTTTTTATTTACCACTATGGGTTATCCTTTTTTTGTGCCTTTAGGTACAAGGATTACACCTGTATTAATTAAAGGGAAATTACCGTTTATAGACACACTAGTTAGAAATACCATCTTTAAGCAATTTGTGGGTGGCGAAAGTTTAGAAGAAACAAAAACGATTGGTGATATTCTTGGTAATTATGGAGTGCAAGTAATATTGGATTATGGTGTAGAAGGTAAAGAAGGAGAAGCAAATTTTGATATTGCTACCGATGAATTTATTCGTGTAATTGAGTATGCTGCTACACAAAAAAATATTCCTTTTATTAGTGTGAAAGTTACTGGTATTGCACGTTTTGAACTATTGGCATCTTTAGACGAAGCCCCACGTTTAAGAAGTGGCATTCACGATCATGAAGCAGAAATTGGCGAATGGGAAAGAGTAAAAGATAGAATGTATGCCATTTGTGCTGTTGCTGCTGAAAAAAATATTGGAGTGTTAATTGATGCTGAAGAAACTTGGATTCAAGATCCGGTTGATAGATTGACCATGGAAATGATGGCAGAATTTAATAAAGAAAAAGCCATTGTGTACAATACCATTCAATTGTATAGACATGATAGATTGCAGTTTTTAAAACTATCGCATAAAATTGCACAACAACAAAACTTTAAATTGGGTATCAAGTTGGTGAGAGGAGCTTACATGGAAAAGGAAAGAAACAGAGCCAATCAACAAAGCTACTTAGATCCTATACAACCAAGCAAAGAAGCTACTGATAAAGATTATGACGCTGCTGTAATGTATTGCTTAAAAAACTTAAACGATATTTCTACCATTATTGCTAGCCACAATGAGCAAAGTAATTTATTGGCATTTGATTATATGCAAACGCACAATATACCTATGAATCATGCTCATATCCACTTTTCACAATTGTATGGCATGAGCGATAACATTACTTTTAATTTAGCTAAATTTAAATGTAACGTAAGTAAATATTTACCTTTTGGACCAATAAAAGATGTAGTGCCTTATTTAATGAGAAGAGCTCAAGAAAACTCATCGGTTAGTGGACAAACAGGAAGAGAATTGGCTTTAATAAAACGAGAATTAATTAGAAGAAAAAAAGGTTAGCAATTGCTAACCTTTTTATTAATTTTTATATTGCTTGATGATTGAATGGTTGCAAAACCATTTCGCTAACCACACCACTTACTGGTTGTTGGCATAAAAACCAAATTGCTTTTGCTGCTTCATCTTCAACAATCATTTTATCTCTTTGTACACGTAAGTCAATGGTATCCCAAAATGAAGAATCTACACCCCCTAAAAAAAGATTGGTAATTCTAATATCTGTTCGTTTTAGTTCTTCTCTAATACTTTGTAACATACCCACTAAACCATATTTACTTGCACTATAAGCAGCTGCACCAGCCATTGGCACTTTGCCTAAAACTCCAGGAATATTAATGATTAGTCCTTTTTTAAGTTCCTTCATTGCAGGTAAAAATGCTTTTAACAATAAAAACGGACCCACTAAATTAAACTGCAAAGTTTTTGTAAAATCTTCTTCAGATAGCGTATCCATTGGTTTAATAATTCCAACACCTGCAGCATTTACCAACACATCAATGGTTGAGTAAACCATAAAAAATTGTTGTTTCAATTGTTCAATATCTTCAGTTTTAGAAATGTCTGCAACACAAAAATTACTGGGTTCAATGCCTAATTCATTGGCAAGCTGTTCTAACTTTTCAGCATTACGTCCAGTTATAAAAATATTGGCTCCGCTGCTTAACAATAACTTTGCTGTTTTACTACCAATGCCACCTGTTGCACCAGTTAATAACACGTTTTTACCTTTTAAAAGTTCCATTCTGTTTATTTTATGATGTTTAAACAAAGCCAAATGATTTTTGTTTTCAAGAATTATAGATTATGCAAGAAGTAACCGTCATATTTCCACATCAGTTATTTAAAACACATCCTGCAGTTATTAAGGAAAGAACAATTTTTTTGGTTGAAGAATGGTTGTATTTTAAGCAATATCATTTTCATCAACAGAAATTGATTTTACACAGAGCAACCATGCAGTTTTATCAAAATTATTTAATAGAAAATGGTTATGCTGTTGAATACATTGAAAGCAACAATCCAAATTCTGATATTTGTCAATTAATTATTCAACTAGCAAAAAAAGGTATCACAAACATTCACTTATGTGAGGTTGTAGACAATTGGCTAGACAAAAGAATTACAAAAGTGTGCAGTGAAAATAAGGTTGAACAAAAGATATATACTACGCCCAATTTTTTAAATACGCTAAATGATGGAGCTAATTTTTTTGAAGAAAAAAAAACTTACTTCCAAACTGATTTTTATATTCATCAACGAAAAAAAAGAAAAATACTTTTAGATGATATGGGTAAGCCCATTGGTGGCAAATGGACTTTTGATTCTGATAACAGAAGTAAGTTTCCTAAAAATGAAATTGTACCTCAATTAAATTTTCCTTTAGAAAATAAATTTGTTGTTGAAGCAAAAAAATATGTGGCTGAAAACTTCAATAACAATTATGGTTTACCAAATACTTCAAATAAAGGCTTCTACCCTACTACTTTTAAGGAATCTGAAGAATGGCTAGAAGAATTTTTACAACATCGCTTTGCTAAGTTTGGCATATACGAAGATGCAATTGTTGCAAAAGAAAATTATTTATACCACAGTATTCTAACACCCATGCTCAATATAGGATTGTTGAATCCACAACAAATTATTGAGGCAACATTAAAATATGCTGCAGAGCATGATATTCCTCTGAATTCATTGGAAGGCTTTATACGACAAATAATAGGTTGGAGAGAATTTATACGAATAATTTACGAACTTGAAGGCAGCAAACAAAGAACCACCAACTATTGGAAATTTACCAGAAAAATACCTGCCAGTTTTTGGCAAGGTGAAACTGGTATTTTGCCAATTGATACAACTATTAAAAAAACATTGAAAACGGCTTACAACCATCACATTGAAAGATTGATGATTTTAGGTAACTTTTTTTTATTGTGTGAATTCGATCCCAATGAAGTATATAAATGGTTTATGGAAATGTATATTGATGCATATGATTGGGTAATGGTACCCAATGTTTATGGCATGACACAGTTTGCAGATGGCGGCTTAATGACTACCAAACCATACATAAGTGGAAGTAATTACTTAATGAAGATGGGCAATTTTGACAAAGGCAATTGGCAAGAAATATGGGATGCTTTGTTTTGGCGTTTTATGTGGGTTCATAGAGAATTTTTTAAACAAAACCCACGTTTGGGCATGTTGCTAAATACATGGGATAAAATGGCAGAAGAAAAAAAGCAAACTCATTTACAAATTGCTGAAAATTATTTAGCCTCATTAGACAAAGAAAATTAAGCAATATGCAACGCCCCTGGAACAGAGTTAATTTACCCGTTTATTCCATTAGTTGTAAAGATGCAAATGGCAACTGTAACATGCATATAATAACCTATGCACAAGCTGTAAGCATGCAACCCAAACAATTTGTTTGTGCTATTTATTTAGGTACAAAAACCTTAGAGTTGGTTGAAAATAATCCACATTTTGTATTACAAATTTTAAGTGCTGAACAATACAACTTGGTAGACTTATTGGGTAAAAAATCGGGCAAAGCCATTAATAAAATTGAACGATTGAAAAAACGAAATCTACTAACTCAATGGAATGATTTTTATATTTTAAAAGATGCATTGGCTGTAATGGAAATGAATGCAGAAGCCATTGTAATCAAAGGTAAACAACCCGATCATCAACTTTTTTTGTGTGATGTAATTGCCTACAAAAATTTAAATGAAGGTAACCCACTAACTACTCAAATTTTAGGAGAAAAGAAAATTATTCGAATATAATGAAACATAAATTACACCAACATATAGAACAACCCTCACTATTTCAAGATATATCAACTGAACAAATTGATAGTATATTTCCAACAGATTATGCAAGTATTTTACAACATATACAAAATATTGATGCAACCAATTATGCAAGAACAAGAAATTTTATTAATGGAGCTGTAACTTATT
>JAGOUF010000128.1 GCA_018061385.1 Chitinophagaceae bacterium
AAACAACACAATAAAAATCGCTTTATCAATGCTTTAATTCTTGTACCAACAAGAGAATTGGCTGTACAAGTTGGCGATGTGTTTAAATTATTTGCAGAGGTAATGCCACGTAAAATAAAAGTAATGTTGGTTTTTGGTGGCGTTTCTATCAACACACAAATGATTAATATGCAAGGTGTAGAAATACTTATTGCAACACCTGGAAGGTTATTGGATTTATTAGATGCCAATGCCATGAATCTTTCTGAAATTGATGTGCTGGTTTTAGATGAAGCCGATAAAATGTTGAACCTTGGTTTTAAAGAAGAAATGGCCAATATTTTTAAATTACTTCCTACAAAAAGACAAAATTTATTGTTTTCTGCAACACTAGGAAAAGAGATTCATACCATTACAGAAATTTTACTACACAACCCTGTAAAAATTGAAGTTGAAGCCGAAAAGCAAAATATAGATTTAATTACACAAACTTGTTATTTAGTTACAGAAGAAAGAAAAGGTCCGTTGTTAAGGTATTTAATACAACAACACAACATGACGCAAGTCTTAGTTTTTTGTTCATCAGTTCATCGTACAGATGCTGTTGTAGAAAAATTAAAAAAGCATGGTATTGAATCGGCTGCAATACACAGTAAAAAAAGCCAAGGTGCAAGAACAGATGCTTTACAAAACTTTAAATTGGGTAAGCTGAAAGTGTTGGTAGCAACAGATTTGGCTTCCCGTGGTATTGATATTCAGTTTTTACCTTTTGTAATTAATTACGAATTGCCCCGTTCTCCAAAAGATTATATTCATCGTATTGGGCGTACTGGTAGAGCAAGTAATGCAGGTACTGCACTTTCGTTGGTAAACGAAACCGAACAACATCACTTTAGTGTAATAGAAAAAAAGATGGGCAAAAAAGTTGAACGAATTGAAACAATAGATCTTGATTTAAAAGGAGTTTAATTTTTTGTGTAACGATCTGTAGAATAAAAATTAAACTTCAGTGGCTAGTTTATCCTGAGCTTTGTTGAAGGGCACTCTTCAACATTAGAATAAATATGAACTTAATTTAGATAATAAAAATAGTAATCAATGGCATCACCAAATATTCTTGCATTTAGTAGTTCTAGAGTGGGAAATAGTTCGATGTTAGAAAATGCTATTCCAGTTATTCAAGAATTTTTAGGCAATAAAAATTTACGTATTGCATTCATTCCATTTGCTGGTGTAACAATTACTCATGAAGAATATTTAAACAAAGTAAAAAATGCTTTAGCTAGTTTAAATCATACCATTGAAATGGTTTTGCCAGATAATTCAGCAGTAAAAACCATTAAAAATGCCGATGTAATCATGGTTGGCGGAGGAAATACTTTTAAATTATTGAGCCTCATTTATACAACCCAAATTTTAGATATTATTAGAGATAAAGTAAGCAGTAGCACACCTTATATTGGTTGGAGTGCAGGCTCTAATATTACAGGACCAACCATTTGCACCACCAACGATATGCCAATTGTAGAACCTAAAAGTTTTAATGCTTTGGGATTGTTTCCTTTTCAAATAAACCCACATTATTATAATGTAAAACCAGAGGGTTTTAATGGAGAAACTAGAGATGATAGGTTAACTGAATTTTTATTTGAAAACCCAGTTATTCCAATTGTTTGCTTGCCCGAAGGAACTGCACTACTTTATCAAAATACTCAACTAAAATTGGTTGGCATTGCTTCTGCAATTGTTTTAACTAAAGAAGAAAATGATGAAGCTATTTCTAAAAAAGAAATTGCTGTAGATGAAGATATTAGTTGGCTGATGTAAAGTTTTATTCTTTAGTACAAGTGTGTCCTTCAACAAAGCTCAGGATAAACTTGCAAGTACAGCTTGGCTTTGTACAAAAGCAGGTTACAAAAAAATACTATACATTTTCACCAGCCAATAATACTTGCCAAGCCGATTCTACCTTTCCGTCATCCAATAATTGTTTAGCATAATAGTGTAACTCATATTCCATCTCGGTTGGGTTAATTGAAAAATATTGAACAATGTTTTTCAGCTTATCATCTTCAAAAGTCACATTTACAATGGGCAAATTTTGTACGTTGGCCAGTTGCCCTAAATTGTTTCCTGTAAGAATACTGCTGTTTCTAATGCCTTCTGGCAGAGCATCTACACCAATGCCCAATTCTTTATTGGGTTTGGCAACAGTAAATAAATTTTGTTCGTTCATAACAGCATACCAATCGCCACCCAATCTTGCAATGGGTTGTAGTTTGTGCAAATCAATCATGGTTCCTTCTGCATTTAAAATAGATTCATCTACATGCATACACAAAACTTCTGCAATAATTAATTGACCAGCACCGGGGTTATCTCCCAAACTTTTCACTTCGTTTACTTTACACTCCAATTTTATTTTGGCTTCTTTTACCATTGGTGGCTTAATCAAACTTGCAGTTGCTTTAGTAAACCCTGCTTTTAAAAATTCATCAACGCCTTTTGCATACTCACAACTGCTTAAACTTACTTGCTGCACCATGTTGTAATCACAAATATTAATAACCACTTCTGGTACTTCTAATACATTTTCTAAAGTGTGTTTTAAGTGATTGTCTCTTCCACTACGAGATGGTGAAAAAATAACAATTGGCGGATTGGTAGAAAATAAATTAAAAAAAGAAAATGGACTCAAGTTTACGTTTCCATCTTTATCGATTGTACTTGCAAATGCAATAGGGCGTGGACTTACAGCATGTTGTAACCAAGCTTGACGTTGTTGTATGGGTAGTTGTTGTATGTTTATTTTCATGATTATTTTTTTTACCGCTGAGAACATGAGATACAGAGGTTTTCGCAGAGCTAAAATTTATATACTATTATTCTAATAAACTAACCTTAAAAAGGACTTGACTTTCATTGTCCTTTTTTTACCGCTGAGAACATGAGATACAGAGGTTTTCGCACAGTTAAAATTTATATACTATTCTTCTAAAGCCCTCTTTCAATAAACTAACATTGAAGTTAATAAGGTAACCAAGAGATTTATTGTAAAGTTTTAGATAAGTAATTATTTGTGCATCAAAAATAGGAATCATTGTTTCTACTGCTTTGACTTCGATGATTATTTCGTTTTCCACTAACAAATCAATCACGTAAGATTTGCCTAAGTCTTCGCCTTTATAGTTAAGGTTAACAGGCACTTGAGATTTTACCGAAAGTCCTCTTAACTCTAACTCCCTTCGTAAACTTATTTCATAAGCACTTTCTAACAACCCTGCACCAAGTTCCTTATGCACAGTAATTGATGCATCTAAAATAATTCCACCAAGTTCATTCAGTTTTTCTCTTGTCATAATCTCTGGGTTAACTCTTCAACTCTTGTTCTCTGCGGTTAAAAATATTCTTCATTAAAGTAGAAAATAATTTCACCAAGTTATTCAGTTTTCTTTTGTCATACTCTCTGCGTTAACTCTAAAACTCTTGTTCTCTGCGGTTAAGAAATTTTCTTCTTTGCTAGAATTGAAAAATCGTTTTCTTCCCTCACAATTGTATTGCTCAATTTTCCTAAACCAGCAATTTCCATTTCTACTACATCTCCTTCTTGTAACCACTGAACAGCATAGTTAGGATCGTTTAATAAACCTGTACCATTCAATTCTAAAAAGCAGCCTGTGCCAACAGTTCCACTACCAATTACATCGCCTGCATGTAGGTTCACGCCATAGCTGCAACGTTCAATAATTTCGGCAAAAGTCCAATCCATATCACCCACATTGCCTTCACTTACTTGTACACCATTTACCCAACATTTCATATTTAAATTCCAAGATTTACCTACATGGTTTTCTTTTGCAGGAATTTCATATTGCTCCAATTCATCTAATGTAACTAAACATGGACCAATTACTGTACTAAAATCTTTCCCTTTTGCAGGGCCAAGATTCAATAGCATTTCTTCCATTTGCAAACGCCTTGCACTCATATCATTCATAATCATTAAACCACCAATATAGCTATCAGCTTCTTCAGCAGGTACATTTCTTCCATGTTTGCAAATTACAATGGCAGCTTCTAACTCAAAGTCTAATTTCTCAAAATGATCTGGCATACAAAGAATATCTCCAGGCCCTTGAATGGCTAAATGATTGGTAAAATAAAAAATTGGGTATTGATCAAACTCAGGAATCATATCAACTTTTCTATTGCGTCTTGCAGCAGCCACATGTTGCCTAAAAGCATAACCATCTCTACAACTTGTAGGAAAAGGAATTGGTGAAAGCAGATTTACGTCATCTAACGAAACCCCATTTTCTTTATTGATCCTTCCATCGATAATTGCAGCATTTACAGCTTGTGCAATAGGAAACATATCGTCCCAATAGCTTAAAAACATATTCATACTACTTGGTAATTCTGGATGCACAACATCACAATCGAATAAACGATTGTCTACTAAAAATGCCAACTGATCGTGTTCATCTTTTAAATAAGATACAAGCTTCATCGTATTAAAATTTAGTGATAAAAATAGCTGATAATTTGGGGATAGACTACAGAATTTCTATTTAGCCCCTGTTGCGTCGCACACTTCAACGCCTTGTGCTTTTATGACCTTTTAAATTATATATATTAATTTTTATAAGGAGTCTAAGACTCTAAAGAACATAGCACCTGCGAAGTTTAGAAACTTCGCAGAGCAAAAAGCAGAGCAATAAATAACTTTTACCATTTATCCTCTTCAGCAATTTCGCCTTCCTGTTTATACTTTTCTCTACTTGCTTTTTTCTCAGCTAATCTTTCAATAATCGCTTGTACAATTAACTCCCCTGCATTTCCAGCTTGTGTATTTTGAAGTAAATCATTTATTTTTTGTTCACTAACATCAATTCTGTACAATAAAAACACCAATTTTTCAAAATCGGTATTTATTAAATTTTCAATTGTTTTAGCAAGTTCTTCAAACGAAAGTTGTTCTATTGTTGCTATATCTAACATGGTTAATTGTATTTTTCCACTACACCCAATGCAAACAATGCAAAATCATACTTCACTGGGTCGTTGGCATCTAAAGTTCGTAAAAAATTGGTTAACTCAATGGCTGTATTCCAATCCATTTGATTGCGTTGTATTAAACCAAATCGTTTGGCTACTCTGGCAACATGTACATCAACTGGGCAAATTAATTGTGCTGGTGAAATGTTTTTCCAAATACCAAAATCAACACCTTTACTATCTTTTCTAACCATCCAACGTAAAAACATATTTAACCTTTTACAATTGGATTTTTTGTACGGTGTTGCAACATGTTTTTTTGTTCTGTTAGGCACATGCTCCAAACTAAAAAAATAATGATGAAACCCCGTAAGCATTTGTTCTACATCATCTCCCCATTTTGTAAATGCAGTTTCTAAACTTTTATTGTTGGTGTAATGAAATCTAAAAAATTCAATAAAATACAACAAATCAGTTGCGTTAAAAGTTCTGTGTTTAAAATTGAGCAAGCTTTTTAAATCATTGTCAGAATGATGCAATACAAACTCGTAAGGCTGCATATTCATTAATTGCATCAACTCTTTACTTTTTTTAATAATGGTTGTTCTGTTGCCCCAAGCAAAAGTGGCAGCAAAAAATCCAGCAATTTCTATATCTTGTTTTTTAGTAAATAAATGAGGAATACAGATTGGGTCATCCTTAATAAAACTAGGTTGATTGTATTCTTCTACCTTGGTATTTAAGAAGCTAACCAAATTCTTATTTTGCTGCATCATGCAAAAATAAGTTTACTAACTTTAATCAAATATTTAAAACAAATGAAAAAAGTAATTGTAGCTATTGTACTTATTTTACAAGGCTATGTAATTCAAGCACAAATAAGTGACAGTCTTAAAGTAATTGAAACCAATCAACAAATTGATAATTTAGTAGTACAAGCCGATACCGCTAGCCTTAGTAAATTATATAGAAATGATTTTGTTTTTAACCATGGGTCTGGCAGAGTAGATTCAAAATCATCTTGGCTTCTATCGGCTGCAAAAGGGAATTTTATTAGTCGCAATCATGATTCTGTAAAAGTAGAACTACACAATTTTTTGGCTATTGTAAGAGGCAAACTAAATATTCAGAAAAAAAACAAAGACAAAGTTGATAATTATTATCTATGGTATATTAGGGTATATACTAAACAAGAAAAAAACTGGTTACTCATTTCTCATACAACTTACTTTGAAAAGCATTTGTAAAGAGTTTCCATAAAAAATAAGTTATTCTATAGGGCAACCTTCAGGATTTATTTTTTTATATTCATTCACTACATTTTCATATTGCTTCAATTTTTCTTTAATTTCTTTTAATTGATTGTTTAGATATTCTTTTGCTTTTGCATTTTGCGATAGAGATATTGATACTTGATGAGCAGCAAACTTAGCATAAGCAGCATAGGCAGTTTTTTCTACCAATTGCTCTGCTGCATTGGTAATTCTTACAAATGGCCAAAACTGGCCAGCAATACCAATAAAATTTTGTGCTGTTTTTCCTGCCATATCCCAAGAAATATTACCCCCATGTGCTATATCAGCATACACT
The DNA here is from genome assembly GCA_018061385.1 of Chitinophagaceae bacterium. GTDB lineage: Bacteria > Bacteroidota > Bacteroidia > Chitinophagales > Chitinophagaceae > UBA1930. The sequence continues at coordinate 6,568 of JAGOUF010000128.1, forward strand.
TTTAAAGCAGCACCTTGTAGTTGTAAATTTTTCCCAAACCCTTTAATCAAAACCTCATATTTATTACCTCCGAGTGACGAAAGTTCTTCAATTAAAACACCAGTATTGCTAATATTTTCATTGGTTTGTATAATTTGATCTAATCTTTTGCCTTGTATACTTTTGTCATCTGTATTTTTCATTAATAAATTTGCAGCAGCATTTAACCTTTTAGTTTTAGATAGCTCCTCTCCCAACCTTTTGGCCTCCTCTAATAATTTTCCTCCTTTAGCTTGTTCTTCAATTGTTTTTCCTTCTCTAATTAATTTTTTAGCATTTTTTTCCATAACATCTATAGGTATAACATCCAATATATTGTCTACATAACCACTCATGGCAGACTCTTTTTTTTGT
>JAGOUF010000129.1 GCA_018061385.1 Chitinophagaceae bacterium
GCAGTAAATAGACAATATGAAAGAAGGCAAGACATTATTGATTCATTGAAAAAAAAATTTGTAATTAACAACATCATTGATCTTTCAAAATATGAAATTGAGCATAAATATTTAGAAGGAACTGGCAGTATAATTTTCGATCACATACATAAAATAGCGTATGCTTGTTTATCGCCAAGAACAGATAAATCACTTTTTATTGAAGTCTGTACTTTATTAAATTATCGGCCCATTTATTTTTATGCATACGATAAAAATGGACTAGAAATTTATCATACAAATGTAATGATGTGTATTGCTGAAAAATTCTCAGTAATTTGTCTTGATACTATTACAAATCAAGCTGAAAAAGAGTTGGTTGTTCAATCGCTAACACAAACTGGACATCAAATTGTAGACATCAGTTTTGAACAAATGAGTAACTTTGCAGGCAATATGCTAGAACTTAAAAACAAGAACAATCAAAGTTTGTTGGCATTGTCGCAAAGTGCTTACAACAGTTTAACTACAACACAAAAAACAGAAATAGAAAAATACACCGAGTTGGTTCCACTTACAATTAAAACTATAGAAACAATAGGTGGTGGAAGTGCAAGATGTATGATAGCTGAAATATTTTTACAACCAATTGTATAAGTTTCTACAATCTACTCATAGAACAGAATTGAAACGTCTACAAAAATAATTTATAAAAAATGATGTACAATATTTTAACGATGTTAATTAAACAAAAAAGTTAAAAGCAACATGAACTCAACAAAAAAATTAACCATTGATAATTATTTAGATAGCCATTATATACATAGAAGCAATTGGTTAAGAGCTGCTGTTTTGGGTGCAAACGATGGTATCATTTCTATCTCAAGTCTGGCAATTGGCGTTGCTGCTGCTAGCACTTCAAGAGAGCCTATTATTTTAGCAACAGTTGCTGGTCTTGTAGCTGGTGCTTTATCAATGGCAACTGGAGAATACGTTTCTGTAAGTTCTCAAACAGACACAGAAAAAGCAGACATAGAAAGAGAGAAAATTGAGCTTGAAGAAATGCCAGATGAAGAGTTAAAAATATTGGCCCAAATTTATGAGCAACGAGGATTAAAAAAAGAAACAGCTATGCAAGTAGCCATTGAATTTACTGAAAAAGATGCTTTACAAGCCCATGTTAGAGACGAGTTGGGCATTAACGAAATTAGCCAAGCAAACCCAATACAAGCAGCTTTAGCATCAGGTGCATCCTTTATGGTTGGTGGAGTTTTACCACTCTTAGTTGTATTGTTTGCACCATTAAAAGGCATTGAATATTTGTTATACGGCTTTACAATTATTTTCTTAATTACATTAGGTGCAATAGCTGCAAAAACAGGTGGTTCAAGTATATTAAAAGCCATTATTCGTATCACCATTTGGGGAACAATTGCAATGGGATTATCTGCATTGGTAGGTTATATATTTGGAGTTAAAGTGTAAATATTCATAGAAAAAATAAATGAATATTTTAGTATGAAGTGCGTTTACAATTATTCTTCGCTTTGGTTCGTGTCCACACGAACCAAGTCCCAGCTAAAAGCATTCTCCATTAATAATTTCTACTTATTAATTTCCATCCTCTCTTAACTTCGCAAACTAACAATTGTAAGTATATGAATTTAGAAGCAAATAGAAATGAAGATTGGATGAAATTAAAGTTGAGTACGGTTAAACAACTGCACAACAAAATTAAATTGGGTGGTGGTAAAAAGGCTATAGACAAACAACACGAAAAAAATAAACTTACCCCTAGAGAAAGAATAGAGTTTTTACTTGATAAGGACAAACCATTTATTGAAATTGGCAGCTTTGCTGGTTTTGAAATGTATGAAGAACAAGGTGGCTGCCCTGCTGGTGGAACAGTTGCTGGCATTGGTTATGTAAGCAGCAGACAATGTGTAATTGTTGCCAACGATCAAACAGTAAAAGCTGGTGCTTGGTTTCCAATTACAGGTAAAAAAAACTTACGTATGCAAGAAATTGCAATGGAAAATAAATTGCCCATTATTTATTTGGTAGATAGTGCTGGTGTTTTTTTACCCATGCAAGATGAAATTTTTCCAGACAAAGAACATTTTGGTCGCATCTTTAGAAACAATGCAAAAATGAGTGCCATGGGCATTACACAAATTGCAGCAGTTATGGGTGCATGTGTTGCAGGTGGTGCATATTTACCCATTATGAGCGATGAAACTTTAATGGTAGAAAACAATGGTAGCATTTTTTTAGCAGGAAGTTATTTAGTAAAAGCAGCCATTGGAGAAGATATAGACAATGAAACTTTGGGTGGTGCAGTTACCCATACAGAAATTAGTGGTATAGCAGATTATAAGTTTGATACAGAACAAGAATGCTTAACACAAATTAAAAAAATAATGAGCAAATTGGGCGATCAACCCAAAGCTGGTTTCAATAAAATTAAAGCAATAGCACCTGCAAAAAACCCTGAAGAAATTTACAGCATCATGCCCGAAGGCAATGCAAAACCTTATGATATAAGAGACATTATAGAAAGAGTTGTAGATAAATCTGATACAGTTGAAACTGAAAGTTCTTTCGATGAGTTTAAGCAAGATTATGGTAAAACCATTGTTTGTGGTTATGCAAGAGTTGAAGGTTGGGCTGTTGGTATTGTTGCCAATCAACGATTGATTGTAAAAAGCAAAAAAGGTGAAATGCAAATGGGTGGAGTAATTTATAATGACAGTGCCGATAAAGCTGCACGTTTTATTATGAATTGCAATCAAAAGAAAATTCCATTGGTTTTTTTACAAGATGTTACTGGTTTTATGGTTGGTAGTCGTAGTGAACATAGTGGCATTATAAAAGATGGAGCAAAATTGGTAAATGCAGTGGCCAATAGTGTTGTTCCAAAAATTACAATTATAGTTGGCAATAGTTATGGTGCTGGTAATTATGCCATGTGTGGCAAAGCGTACGATCCAAGGTTTATTTATGCTTGGCCAACTGCAAAAGTGGCTGTTATGGGCGGTGAACAAGCAGCTAAAACAATGCTACAAATACAAGTTGCAACCATGAAAGCAAAAGGAAAAGAAATTACTGCAGATGAAGAAAAAACATTGCTCAATGAATTGATCAATAAATACGAAAAACAAACTTCGCCATATTATGCTGCTGCAAGACTTTGGGTAGATGAAATTATAGACCCAATTACTACAAGAACAGTAATTGCAGAAGCTATACATGCCGCTAACCATCAAAGCCATATTGAAGATTTTAAGGTGGGCGTTTTTCAGGTTTAACTGTTTACTATAATTAATTGAACATTTTTTTATAGTAACTTAAAAATCATTATTTTCACAAAGTTTTAAATTACAATTTAGCTATTAGAATAACTCGAAAAAACAATATGAGAAAAAGTTTATTTATTAAACCCCTTCTTTTGGCAAGTCTTACTGCTGCCATTTTTACTTCTTGTGTAAACGATGCATATTTAGCAGAACCTACACCTGTTCCAAATCAATCTTTTGTAGAAGAGTTTGATACAGCCACTGCTGCTTATGGCAGAGGTTGGAAATTTATTAATAGAAGTGAGCCTGTTGGTATTACAGATTTTTCAAATTTTTTAGATGTTGCTACTGTTCCGTTTGAAGCATATTCGTCAAAAGCAAAAAAGAATGGTTTTTTATGGGCCGATTATTTATCTACGTCTTCCGATGCAGGTATCATCAGTTCTTTTGCAGTTTCGCCTCAAGTATATATGAAAAATGGAGATAAGATTACATTTTTTACAAGAGCAGAAATTTATGATGATGGTGCTGGCGATTCTACAGATTATGCCAATAGATTACAAGTGTTGTTAAATACAAAAAATACAGGTTTAGATTGTGGCAAAGGAACCAACTCTGGCGATTTTGATCAAGCAATTTTAGATATCAATCCATTTTTAAAACCATTTTTATTAAGTGAATTTGTATCGGGAGTTGCACAACAAAAAGGTGCATATCCACATCGCTGGACAAAATATACTGCAACGGTTTATGGTTTAAATAAACCAACTTGGGGCCGTTTTGCATTTAGATATTATATTGAAGGTGGTGGAAGCAATGGTTTAGGCACTTCAATTGGTATTGATAGTGTTGCATACATTGGTCAATAATTCTTCAACTTAAATTCACACTGAAATATTTATATGAAAAAAAATCAATTATTTTCAAGCATATTCATTCTAACTATTTTTTCATTTGTAATTGTTACTGCTTGTAAAAAAGATGCAGCACCAGCAAATGCAGCACCCAATTATTCTTGGAACGAAGAGTTTGATACTTTAGCAAATTCATTTGCAAAAGGTTGGGCAGCAATCAACAATTCTCGTCCAATTGGTTTATCTACTTGGAACCAAGCCTCAATAGAAGCATTGGATGCAAAAGGTAAAGCCTTTGTACCATCTTATCCTTTCTCTGCTCAATCTGCAGTATATTCTGGAAAAGATTTTATTATGATTAATCAAAATGCAGTTGATCAACAAGGTACAATTAGTGCATGGTTAATGTCGCCACCAACCAATATGAAAAATGGTGATGTAATTGAATTTTACACAAGAACAATACCTACCGATTTTAATGGTGCAGGAACAGATGTTGCAGAAAGATTACAAGTACGTTTAGCACCTACAAAAAACTCTGTAGATGCTGGCAATACAGCTACTAGTGTAGGAGATTATACAACTTTGTTGTTAGACATTAATCCGGCTTACGATATAAATGGAGCCAATGCTTTTCCAAGAGAATGGAAAAAATATTCTATTACAATTGCAGGCTTACCTCCTACCATTCAAGAAAGAAGATTTGCATTTAGATACTTTGTAGAAGATGGTGGATCTGCTGGCTCAAGAGCTTTTTGTGCAGGCATAGATAATGTTACTTTTACAAGTAAATAAATCTTTAAAAAATATTTCAAAAGGGTTAAATAGTTTTGTATTTAACCCTTTTTATTTTATAGAAAATTGATGAATTAAAAGATGTTTAGAACCTGCCTATTTATTGTTCTGTCAATAATTTTTTTGGCTTGTAATTTGCCCACAAATCAACCTGCCAAAGACATTTCAGCTAAAGTAACAGCAGAATATAATCTAAAATATAAAGAAGCCTTAGACTCAATTGAAGCTGCAAAAAAATGGATTCAAAATGGTGATTTAATTTGTAGAACAGGCTTCGATTTTGTCAGTCAATCTATACAAAATTTTAATTCAACTGATAAAACCTATTCTCATAGTGGTTTAGCATTTTACGAAGATGGAAAAATAGTGGTGTACCATTCCATTGGTGGAGAAGATGAAAACCCCAGTGAAAATTTTAAAAAAGAACCTTTTGATAGCTTTGTAAATCCTAAACGAAAAGTAGGTTTTGGTATATTTCGTTACAAATTAACTGTAACAGAATTGGATTGTGTTACAGTGCAATTTAAAGATTTAGAAAAAAGACATGTAAAGTTTGATAAGTATTTTAATTTGCAAGATGATGATAAGCAATACTGTTCTGAAGCAATTGCAAAAACATTAAAAAAGTGTACCAATAATAGAATTGTTATTCCAATTACAATCAAAGAAAAATTAAAAATAAAAAATAAAGGATACGAACATTTAAAAGACAAACGCTTTGAATATATTGCTGTAGATAATTTATACTTAAACCCATTTTGCGATTCTATAAAAAAAGTAAAATATACCATTGGCTATGCAAAACCATAATCATCAAAGCTTACCAATTTATGTGGTAGATGCTTTTACCAATAAGTTGTTTGGTGGCAATCCTGCTGCAGTTTGTCCATTAGAAAAATGGTTACCAACTTCCGTCATGCAACAATTGGCAGCAGAAAATAATTTATCGGAAACTGCATTTTTTGTACAAAGAGGAGATGGAGATTTTGACATTCGTTGGTTTACACCTGAAGTAGAAATTGATTTAGCTGGACATCCAACTTTAGCAACAGCATTTGTTATTTTTTCACAGCTCAATCACAACTCAAATATCATTCAATTTCATAGCCAAAGTGGGGTATTAATTGTAGAAAAGAAAGATGAAATAATGGTAATGAATTTTCCTGCAAGAATGCCAATAGAATATGCAATTCCCAACAACTTAATTGAAGGATTTAATATACAACCAACCCAAATTTTAAAAAGTAGAGATTACTTTTTAGTGTACGAAAATGAAGAACAAATCAACAATTTAGTAGCCAACTTTTCTGCATTAAATAAGGTAGATACTTTAGGAATTATAGTAACTGCAAAAGGCAATGAAGTTGATTTTGTATCGAGGTTTTTTGTACCCAATTCAGTAATTGGTGAAGATCCAGTTACAGGTTCGGCACATGCTACTTTAATTCCATATTGGGCTACAGAATTGCAAAAAACAGAACTTAAAGCAATGCAACTTAGCAAACGCAAAGGTACACTTTGGTGCTCACACAAAGGCGATAGGGTAACCATTGCAGGAGAATGTGTTTTATACAGTAAAGGCAATTATTATTTGCCAATCAATATGAGCTAAACGCAAGCATAGCTTAAAGATTATACCAATGAACATCGAAGAAAAAAAAATACATCCTTTGCATATTTATACAGATGGAGCAAGTCGTGGAAATCCTGGAAATGGAGGTTATGGGGTTGTATTAATTTGGGGCAACAAACAAAAAGAATTGTTTGCAGGTTATAGATTTACTACCAATAACAGAATGGAATTATTGGCAGTAATTGTTGCTTTAAAATCGTTAACCAAAACCAACATTCCATTAACCATTTTTACAGATAGTAAATATGTTGTTGATAGTGTAGAAAAAAAATGG
>JAGOUF010000130.1 GCA_018061385.1 Chitinophagaceae bacterium
TATTACCGTTTAAAACAAACGGATAAAGATGGTAAGTTTACTTACAGCAATATTGTAGTTTTAAAAGCTGGTAAAACTCAGCAATTAGAAATTGGAACTATCTATCCAAACCCTGTAAAAAATCAGTTAACTGCTATGGTAAATTCTATAGCAACACAAAAAGCAACATTAATTGTTACTGATTTAAGTGGTAAAATTTTAGCTCAACAAGTGGCTGCTCTAACCAATGGAAGCAATACCATTCAGTTAAATGTTCAACACTTAAGTTCTGGTAACTATATACTTAAAATAGTTGACGCAAATGGTGTAGCTGCAATTACAAAATTTGTAAAACAATAATTGAACAATCAATTTATAACAAAAAGAATCCCGAGTAATAATTACTCGGGATTCTTTTTGTTTATTACTTAAAAAAGAAGCAGTTCCTGTTTTTAAAGTAGCTTTTACAAAGCATAAAAAAGCATCTCTAAACAGAGATGCTTAATTTATAAACCAGAGCCCCCTCTAGTATTTTGAAAATGTTTTAATTGTTATTTCATTGTTTTGAATAATTTGTAAAAAATAGAGTCCCCTTTCTAAACCACTGATATTAATACTATTTATTCCCAACATATTTTTTGTGGTTGTTACTCTTTCTCTACCCAATACATCTACTATTTTAATGGTTGCAATTCCGTTGATATTGGTTTGTAATTGTATCACTCCGCTAGTTGCAGGATTTGGATAAAGTTTAACTTCTGCTTTTCCTGTTCTGCTAACTTTTATTACATCACTCCATTCAACTTCACCAGATTTATTGGTTATTTTCAACCTATAATATCTTGTGCTACCTGTACAAAAATCTCTATCAGTAAAAGAATAATATTGTTGTTTAGTGGATGCGATGTTAGCCAACGTTGTAAAATTGCCCCCATTGCAACTTACTTCTAATCCATATTGGCTAACATCTTCATCCAACATATTTTTCCAACTAACAATGGTTTCCTTTTCTTTTAGTACTGCTGTAAACTGAGTTAATTTAACTGGCAATAAGAAACTTGCACCTTTTAAAGATCTAAAGCCTGTACTACTTCCAGCCAACAACTCATCGTAATACAACACATTAATTTCTGTACCCTTATCAACCTTTATATAAAGAGCTTCTCCAGGTGTGCTAGTTACAGTTGCACTAAAGAAAATACGGCTGTAAAAAATAGAATCTTTATATGCATAAAATAAAGTATCGCCACTCCAAGCTGCTGCTGTAAAACCCGATGTTCTAATAGATGACGGAACATAAGATCTCCAGCTATTCATTACTGGTCTGCTGATGATAAAATTAATACCATATTCTCTTGAATAAACAGAATTATAAAATCCGCCCGTTGCGAGTATAGTATCACGACTGTGAATTACAATATCATTTATAGAAATGAGAGATGTAGATGGGGTATAAATTTCTTCTGCTCTTACCGTCCAACTTACACCATCCCATTGTGCCTTATACATTCCTCTAATAATTGGAGATACAGAGTTGTTGTATTCTACACCAATATAGGCAACCACTTTTCCACTATCACTTGTAATCTCTATATCATTTACGTCAATGTCTTGTCCGATAGAAGTAGCATTTATCAATAATTGGCTCCAACTAGTTCCACCATTCATTGAATAAAAAACGCCTCCTCGGCTTATTCCTTGAATATTATATCCAGCAAAAACGATATTGTTTATACTATCGCTAACTGCAATTGTACTTACTTGACTGCCTACTGATGGAAAATTATAAGGTGCCGACTCGGCTGTAAAAACTTGGCTCCAAGCCACTCCTTTATTGGTTGTTTTATACACTCTCACGTTTCCTACATATACACTCAAGCTATCGTTACCAACCATTTCAGCAGAATAATATGGCGAACCATCTCCATTAGGAAACATTGCATTTCCCCATTCTTTAGAAGCAGTGTTATAATTTCGAACATATCGAATACCAGCTTTACTAGCCAACCAACCAAAATCTTTATCGCTACGCATATCAAAATCACTTACTTGAACAGCTTCAATACCATTGTCAATTTCTACAATTACAGAACCGCTATTTCTGCTCCAGCCCAAGCCTTGATCTGTTGTTATTAAAATTACACCACCAGTTAATGCTGTAGAAATTTTATGTACACCTCCATCGTTAGGGTGTGTTTCAAAAGAAGTGTTGCCAAAATTATTCCAAGATGACGCAACTCCTTTTGCATTACTGTATGCACTTCCAAAGTAAACATAATAGTTGCCAAATAGCGTTTCATAAAAATCAATATTATTACCAGAAACTCCTGCTACGTTTGTGTTTACAACTGTCCAAGTTGTGCTAGTGGCATCTCTATAAGCTATATATTTTGTAGTATTATCGCTTCCGCCAACGAAGACAGTTCCATTAGGGGCTATAGCTGCAGTTTTCCAATAAATAGATGTGCTTAATGTGGCTAAATCGTCATGATGAAATGTAGCTGTTCCAAAATCAATATTGGCTAAAATGGTTATTTCGGGATCATTTCCTTCTTTAAAAACAAGGATAGAATCACAATAATTATAACTCATTATATCTTTACTAGGAATGCTAATATTGTTATAGTTATAGCTATAGCTAGAAATAAAGTTGGTTGCATTGCCATTTGCATCTAGCTCAGAATAACCAAATCGATCTTGATTTGAGGAAAAAACTTTAAAGAAAAACCACATTTTATTTCCCTTAACTAAAAAGCTAGTTAACATTGTGTCTGCTCCAAAACTTCTAAAAGCAGTATATGCACCATCGTTAAAAGCTGTTTTATAAATAGTATCATTGGGTACATTGGCAAAATACATATAACTACTATAGGCTGCTATTTTTTGTATACCACTGCCAATATTTGCTGCTGCAGTTAATGCAGGCATTTTGGTAAAATTGCTAATAGATGCTGAGCCAAATGTGCCACCCACTGCTTTAGCATAAAAAGCTGTGTTAGCACTTTCGGTAGTAATAAAAATGTTTAAACTATCTACCGAACCAATTACAGCAGAAGAAGCAATGGCATTTATTCTTCCACCATAAACATTTTCTACAGTGGTAATGGTTTGTGCATTGGCAAAACCAAAATACAAAACCAGAAAAAATAGTTGTGTAAAAATCTTTCTCATATAGTGTTGTTTTAGTTTTGTAAAACTATAAAATGAGAAAGGGCTACTCTTCACCCAAAAGGATGATTTATGTAAGAGAAACTCTCAATTAAGATAGGAAAAAAATTATGGTATTTTATTTAACTAGCCATCACTTTTGCAACAGCTGCAGTACGAGAAGTAACATCTAACTTAAAATAAATATTGGCAATATGTGTTTTAATGGTATTTACAGAAACAAAAAGTGCATTGGCCATTTGCTGATTTGTTTTGCCTTCATAAATTCCATTGAGTACATCAAACTCTCGTTCACTTAAATGATTGACCAATTGTTTATTAATGTTGTGCAAGCACAATTGAGGTTTGCTTGCTAGTTGATTTTGAGCATAGTTGTATAAAGCAATTTCTAAGCCTGCAAGTAAATCTTTTTCATCAAAAGGCTTAATTATATAACCTGCAGGTTTTGTTTTTTTTGCTCTTTCCAACGTTTGTTTATCGGCATGAGAAGTTAGAAAAATAAATGGTAGTTGATATTGAATGTTGATGATTTCAGCTATATCAATTCCATCTCTCTCATCATCTAAATTAATGTCCATTAAAACTGCATCGGGTGTGTTGTTTTTTAACTGAACCAATGCATCATCCACAGTATAAGCTGTACCAGATACAATAAAATTGAGGTTGTTGAGTATCTGTTCAATATCTATTGAAATTAGTGGGTCGTCTTCTACAATTAATACTCTTATTTCACTCATTAGTTTAATTTGTACTTGGTAATTGTCATTTGTACATCTGTACCATTAGTGCCTGTTATAGTTAACATGGCTTTCATTTTTGCAGCAAAAGATTTTATGAGTTGATAACCTAAAGATGCTGTATTGTCATAACTCCAATTAATTGGCAAGCCCTTGCCATTGTCTTTTACTCTCAGCAATAAATTGCCTTTTTCTTGCTTTAATTGTACTTGCAAATTACCATTTTCTTGGGTTTCGTCGAAGGCATATTTTAATGCGTTGCTAATTAATTCTGTAAGTATTAGCCCCAATGGAATTACAGTATCTACATCTAAATTCATTTGATCAATATCGGTTTCTAACAAAATTTTTCCTTCTTGAATATTGTAAGATGAAAATAAAGACTGCGTTAATTTTTCTATATAATCTTTTACATCTACACCAGTTAAGTTTTCATCATTGTATAAGTTTTGATGAATTAAAGCCATGCTCTTTACTCTATCTCTTCCTTCTTTAATTGCAGCAAGAGCTTTTGCATCGCTTATGTTTCGGCTTTGTAAATTGAGCAAACTACTTACTACTTGTAAATTGTTTTTTACTCTATGATGAATTTCTTTTAACAAGACTTCTTTATCCTCTAACGACTTACTTATAATGGCATTTTTTTCTTCGAGTTTGGTGTTGTGTTTTTGCTTGTTTCTATACAATAAAAAAATACTTCCTGCTCCTATTGCAAGCAATGCTAAAGCCAATGAATACAGCCAAATAGTACGTTTTGTAGTTTGAATTGATAACGTTTTAAGTTCATTTTCTTTATTCAACAATGTTAATTGTTGCTTCGATTTTTCGTTCTGTGTTTCTGCCAATAATAAGGATTGATCTTGTTGCTGGAGTTCTAATTCTGCAAGTTCATTTTGCTGATTCAAAATATTAATTTCTTGTTCTCTTTGTTTGTTTTGAGATTGAGTGAGCAACAAGTTTTGACGCTCTTGTTTTAGCTGCAAATCTTTTACTTTACTTGCTTCATTCAGTAATAAAATTTGTTGTTCTTTTTGTGTGGCTTTATATTTTGCATTTAATTCTTCTATGAGTGCAGATCTAGAAATATTTAATAAAGAATCGTTGTACACTTTCAATTGCTCGTAATAAACCAAAGCCTGCTCAAAATTTTTTTGTTCTTTTTCTGCTGTATACAACAAATGAGTAATGGCTGCTAGAGATTGAAACTTAGTATTTCGAAAACGCATTTTTAAACAAGCTTTCAAAATTGGAATTGCTTTAGCATATTGCTTTGTGCCCATATAACTTTGGCCCAAACCATATTGCACTGCATTAAAAATATCTTCAATTTTTTTTACTCTATCATTTTGTAACAACTCTTCAAATAATGGCAAAGCTTCTTCAAATTTTTGTTGATAGTTTAAGCCTAAAGCAATGTTTACTTGAGCATTCAACATCATTGCATAATCATTGTTGCTTTTTGCTGTGGCATAAATATTTTTAAACAAGGCTGTAGCACTATCGTATTTTTTTTGCAAATTATACAATGTAGCAATGTTTAACATTACACTTAAAGCTGCTTTGTCGTTTTCTTTTTGGTAAATATTCAACGCTTCTGTATAATAACTTGCAGCAGTATTAATGTTATTTCTCATTCTATACACCAATCCAATACCATTCAATGTTGCTGCAACTTGCTTTGGTGTGCCATACTTTTTTTTAAGCTCTAGCGATCTATGATAATGTAGTAAACAACTATCAAAAATATTTTGTTGATAATAGGAATATCCAAAATCGTGATGCATAAGCCCTTTTAAAGCAAAGTCTTTAGTACTAAGATTTGCGTCAAGTGCTAAAGTAAAATATCGTTTAGAGCTATCGTAATTTCTTAAACTTGTATATGCTTGTGCAATTGAATGGTAAGCATTTTCTTGAAGCGTTTTATTGCCTAAAGAATTTGCTTTTTTTAATACAAACCTAGCTTGTTCTAAAACATCTTTAGGCTTATTCCTCACCCAATCAAAAGTTAATTTAACCAATGCCGATAGCATGGCTGTATCGCTATTGGTAGTTTGAATTGTAGTTGTATATGTTTCAATATTGGTAGATTGTGCATGTAGTTTGCACAAAAAACACAAGCAAAAATATAGTAGTATACAACGAATCATATTGAGTACAAATTAATTCATTTGTACAAAACAATCGCTCATACTTTTGGGTGAGTTTATTTTATACTGAAAATACTTTAGGTTATTCCATTAAATCTTCTCTACTTACAGACAAATGATGAATGATTAATTGTACAGTTGGGCGTTGTGCTGCAAAAACAACAATTAAAATTGCAGCCAATACCATAAAATAAATATTTGTAGTTAAAAAATAAGCCACAATAGCAAATAAGCAAGGTGCTTCTAACAATGCAAACCTTACAATTGAAAAGGTTTTGTATTGGATAATTTTTTGTTGAGTCGTTAAATCCATTTGCATTTGTAGGGCTTCCATTTTTTTCTTGAACAGGAAAAATGCTATTGCAACACTTGTTACTGTAAAGAGTGCAGCAACAGTTTGTATAATTCGTGAAAAATTTTCATCAACCTTTGGTTGGTTTTTATCTACAAGTAAAAAAGCTACTACTGCAAATAAAACTTGACCATATAAAAAAGCAGTATGTATAGTTAGTAATGTTTTGATATCGGGTTTAAATTTTGTCATGTTCAATGTTTTTTATTTTTGTTGAAGTGAAACTAATGCACCTTGCATTTCTGCAGAAGTTGCTTTTAGTTGAATTACATTTTGTTTTTTTCCTGATAATAAAATTACTTGTGCTTTGCCATTAAATAAACTTCTTTTCCAATTGTTGGGTTCACATTTATCTGCTTCGTGGCTACTTGGATCTCCATTTCCTACACCTATAATTGTTGC
>JAGOUF010000131.1 GCA_018061385.1 Chitinophagaceae bacterium
TTTTTTAATATTGCAAAAAAGCGTTAATAAACTAAAATGATGAACAAGTTTGCAAATGCTTCTTTAATATTACAATTCTAAACCAAGCAGTATAAAACTATTTTTTACAATATTTTTTTTAGGAGCAATTTTAAATTGTACACAAGCTCAGTTTACAACCATTAGTGGTACTGTTTACGATGTTACTGCACGTAGACCATTAGAAGCTGTTGCTGTACAAAGTACAAGTGGCAGAGGCACAATTACAGACTCTGCAGGAAGATACAGTTTAACCATACTTGTAAAAGATTCTATTTGGTTTTCGATGATTGGAAAAAACACCATGAAATATCCGGTAGATACAATTTCAAATACTTCGGGGTTTGATGTGATGATTCATATTAAAGCATCTGAACTACCAGAAGTAAAAGTGAGGAACAGATATTACAAATTTGATTCATTACAAAACAGAAAAGATTACGCCAAAATTTTCGAGTTTAAAAAACCGGGAATTCGTTTAAGTTCTTCTCCAACTTACAATACAACTCCAGGCGTTTCTGTTGGATTGGATTTAACAGAGTTTATCAATATGTTTCGTTTTAAAAGAACACGACAAATATTGGCATTACAAAGAAGGTTAAAACAACAAGAAGAGGATAAGTATATTGACTTTAGGTTTAAGAAGTTTTTTGTAATAAAACTTACTGGTTTAAAATCGCCTCAGTTAGATACTTTTATGAATAGGTATAGACCCGATTATTATTTGCTACAAACTTTTAACGATTTAGAATTTGGCTATTATATTCAACAATGTTTTGAAGCGTTTAAAAAGAATCAACCCAATCCATATAGGTTTTTTACAAGGCCCAATGAAGATGAGGAAGAATAGTTAATGCAGATAGCTGCTCCATGAAGCTATTGATTTTCTCGTCTTGTAAGTACAAAGTAAATTACATATAGCCATCCTAAAATGCCATGTATAATTGCCCACAAAATAGATTTATTTCTAGACCATGAAGCAATAACTGCAATTACTGTTCCTAAGCCAATTCCACCTTGAACACCAACGTTCTCATTAAAACCCATCGTTGTAATATTTTGTGAAAACACATTGATTGATATAAATAGCAAGGGTAAAAAAAGGTGTAATTTTTTCATAAAAATTTGATTTAGTTTTTTTAAACTGAGACTTTTATATTACGTCAGCCTGTGCTAAAGTTAAATTAAAAAATTAGTATCTATAGCTTTTATAGCAGCTTGTAATCGTTCTTCATAATTGCCACTAATTCCTACCCAAGGAGTTGATTGATTGAGCAATAAATCTTTATAAATTCTGTACAATTCTTGTCTTGGTTTTTCATCGGGATATTCTCTTAATTCGTCTTTCACCCAAGGCAAATCAACATTACACAACAAATACAAATCGTATTTTCTGTTTACAATTTCTTCTAAAATAAAAGTATGGCATTTGCCAAAAACATACTCACACCAAACCTTCATTACATACATATCGGTGTCTATAAAAAGCAATGGGTTAGTGGGGAATGAGGATTGGGGATTGGGGGTTTTAGTTTTCACCTTTTCTACAAATTCATCTTCTAATGCCAATTGTCCTTTGGCTATTAATTCTAAATCTTCATAAGTATAGTTGGTTCCATTTGTAAGTAAATATGTTCTAGCATATTCACTACACCAATTAGTGTTGTAATGCTGTGCCAATTGTTTACACAAAGTGCTTTTGCCAGTACTTTCTGGACCAATAATTACAATTTTTTTTATGTTGTTTTGCTCCATGCTGGCTTACTTTTCAGTAGTTTTTTATAAATAGAACAAGTTGTTTCGTGTGCTCCTGGTAAATAGCCACAACTCATTAAAAATTCGTTCACAATTTCGCCACCTGTAAAACGAAAATGTTGTTTAAATAATTTCACCCATTCCTCTTTTGTTTTTGGATGATGATGATCCAACCAATTTTTAAAAGAACCAAATTCTTTTTGTAATACTACAATGGTCTTGGCATTTTCTATAGCTGCGTTTACTTTTAATTTATTGCGAATAATACCAGCATCGTTTAACAAACGTTCAATATCTTTTTCTTTATAAGAAGCTACTTTTTTAATGCTGAAATTGTGGTATGCTTTTCTAAATGTTGCTTGCTTTTTCAATATGGTGCTCCAACTTAAGCCAGCCTGATTAATTTCTAAAATCAATCGGCAAAACAATTCATTATCATCTTCTATCGGAAAACCATAATGGTTGTCGTGATAAACCTTGTGAACGTTTTGTTCATCATCTATTGTTTGTATAAATGTACAGTACGACATGTTTTGTATAATTTTTTACTCGCAGAAAACACAGAAGTATTGATAAAGCAATGTATCAGCATCAATCTATTCAATCCGTGTTATCTGTGTTCCAATTGTTTTGCTTTTTGGATCCATGTAATTAAACCTGCAACTGCCAAGATTAACAGTATAACATATTGAACACTGGTAAATACCAATGTTTTTACAAAGTATAAAGGAATGGATGCAATATTGGTAGCAATCCACCAGTACCAGCTTTCTACTTTTTTCTTAGCCATTAGCCACATGCCTGTATAGGCAGTTGCACTTGCAAAAGCATCAGCCCAAGGAATTGCACCATCGGCAAAACTTTTTTTAGCTGCCGTAAGTGCAAAAAAGATGGCTACATAAAACACTGCAAAAAATGATAATTGCTGTATCCATTCTTTTTGATTACTGAAGCTGATGTGTAAAACAATTTCTTTTTTAATTTGATCTTTTCTTGTCCATAACCACCACCCATACAAACTCATTACAGTATAATAAAAATTCACACTGGCTTCGCCCAATAAATGATATTTAAAACTGATGAAAATGTAAATAATGGTGTTAATTAACCCAATAGGATATACCAAAATATTTTCCTTTCTACTAAACCAAACACTTGCAATACCTGCAAATACTGCCACGTATTCGTACCAAGTAGTTTGATGCATGCCTTGAATAAATTGCTGAACGATTTCGGTTACTGACATTATTAAAATAAAAAATTCCGCTAAAGATAAACAAGCACTCGTTGATTATTTTTACTTTTAATGAAACAACAAAAACAAAAAATATGATACGTAATGCATCTGCCGTTTGGAACGGTTCTGGTAAAGAAGGTAAGGGTCATCTTACTACACAAAGTACAGTGTTAAACCAAACACAATACTCTTTTAGTACAAGATTTGAAGATGGTGTTGGCACAAACCCAGAAGAGTTGGTAGCTGCTGCACATGCAGGATGTTTTACCATGAAGTTAAGTTTTGTATTGGGTGCTGCAGGTTTTACACCAACAAGTATTGATACAAAATGTGAGTTAGAATTTAAAGACGGTGCAATTACAAAATCTCATTTAATTGTTACAGCTTCTGTACCAACAATTGATGATGCTAAGTTTCAAGAATGTGTTAAAGAAGCTGAAGAAAACTGCCCAATTAGTAAATTATTGAATACTGCTATTAGCTCTGAAGCTACTTTGGCATAAATAAAAATAGAGGCTGTGTTAAAACCAAACAAATCTGTCACATTGAGTTTATCGAAATGTTTACAGATTTGTCTTCCAATGATTGTTATATTTCGACAGAACTCAATATGACAACCATTGGTACTTTTTAAAACAACCTCTAGTTTTTTATCTTTTGTAATACTTCAATATCCAATCGAATTCTAAATTTTCTCTTCTGCTTGTTGGTCGTTGTTTGCCATTGGTTAGCTCTGATACTTTTTTACTTACGTATTTCATTAACTCTTGTACAGAAACATCAAAATCATAATTTCCAGATTCTGGATCATCGTCTGCAGCAAGTTCTTCAATCCCTTTTCTTACACAATAAGTAAATACACCATTGTTCCATTGTGGACTTTCAAAAGCATATTCCAAACCACCTGCAGCCGATATTACAACAGCTCCATTGCTATTACTAACATCGGCAAACATATTTTGCATTAATTCTAATGTATTGTTCAACGATACTTTTGATTTTTTTATTTTAATAGTACTTCTTGCATCTGTTGAAATACTGCCTGTATCTTTTCCCTCACTTTTTACAAATATTTTTTGTTTGCTAGCAAGTATCTCTTCTTTATCTAAAGCTCCACTATGGCAAGCGTCTATTAATAACAATTTATTTTGTGCTCCAACACCATCTAATAAAAATTCTAGTTGTTCATATTTCAATCCATTTTTTTCTGGGTTATCAAAATCTACATCATAGGTTGCGTAATAAAAATCTAAGTCTTTATTAAGCAGTCCATGTCCTGTAACTGCAATAATTACTTTATCGTTTATATTGGCTTGCAGTAGTTTTTGTTTAATAGCCAAAATATTGGAAAGTGTTGCATTGTTGTCAATTAGTGTATCAATACTATAGGTAATTGTAGTGTCGTTTTTGTTGGCGAATGTACCAACTAGATCTCTTATATCTTTTGCAGCATAACGTAAGTTCATGCTGGTGTTTTTATAATTTGATACACCAATACCTACAAACCAAGTTTTAGGTTTGGTAGTAGTTGTATAACGACTATTTATTTCAAGTTTTTGTTGCAAAGAAGTTTGTCCCATGCTATTGTTGCAAAATATTTTAATATCATTTTTACCAATTGCTAATGGAATTTTAATATTAATAATTGTATCCGTGCTTGTATTGCCCAAAGGCATACCAGCAAAGCCATACAAAGGATTGTTGTTTACCGTAATGTGCAATGCTTTAATAGGGTATCTTCCGTCTGAACATTCAACCAAAGTTTCAACAGTATCTTGGTTTGTAAACAATTCAAGTTCCGATTGGTCCTTCAACATTACAAGTGGAAGTTGAGTTGTTTGTATTTCATTGGCATTGTTGTAACCTGCTTTTTTTATGCGTTTAGTTACCGCTTTTTTGTAAGCTTCAATTAATGTAGTATCGCCATAAATTGTTTGTTGTAAAATTAAATCTGGTCGATTAAACTTAATATCGAACTGATCGAAGTCAAAAATTTTGTCGTTTAACTTAAAGCTTAATCCTTCTAAAGATTTTTTGTTGGCCAAGTAGTTTCCATTGGTATCGGCTGCAACAAAATCAAGCCCAAATGGTGTAAAAATGTTCAATAATTTTTCGCCAGTAGCGATATTAAACAAAGAAATTTTGCTATCAAAACCACCGGTAGCTAAATATTTATTATCAGCACTTATTGCCATTGCATATAAAAAGGTATTTTGATTTTTACGATGGTACTTTATTTTATTAGAAGGAATATTTAGTACTGCAAAATCGGTTTCATTGGTAAAAACAATAAGTTGCTTAAAGTTGTTGGTAACCTTAATTAACGAAGCAACCTCTTTTTGAGTGCCAACAATAGTTTTTGAAATTGTTTTAAAAGAAATGGGGTCTGTTTGTGTTACAGCTCCATCGTAACTATTAAAATAAATTGATTTAGGTGTTATTGCAAAATCGCCATACGGTTGTATATTTTTTTTGCTTAATAGTTGTCCATTGGTTATTGCAACGCTATAAATAGTATTTTCTGATGATGAAATTAATAATCGATTTCTAAAATTATCTAATCGAAAATAGCTTATTGTTTCTCCTTTTTTTAAGGGTAATTGAATTTTAAACAATGCTATACTATCAATACTATTTTTTGCAATTTTAAATTTTTCAACAATTCCTTTTTTGCCAGCAATAAAAATATTCTTTTGTGTCTCATCAACACTAGCGTAAGCAATGGTATCATTATTTGATAGTTTTGTTTCTGTAACTTGTTCTTTTTTTGTTTGATTGTAAAAAACAAGTTTAGTGTTTTCACTTGTTTGCATAGCAATAGAATCATTCACCATAAAAGCATCGTTGTAAAAACTTTGTGGAGAATATAGCAAGTGTTGTGTATTGCCATTGGTAAGATCAAACTTTGAAATTCTGCTAGTAATTGTAAATAATGCACTTCCATTGCTACTAAATTGTAAACCCAATGGTGGGTTTGCATATACTTTAAATGTTTTTACATTGTTAATGTCTTCTCGTAAAGTTGTGGTTGATTTATAGTTGGTAAAATCAAAAAGTTTTGTTCTAGTAGCATGTGGATAGGTTACAAAAATACTTTTCTGATCTGGTGTAAAATTGAGTGTATTCAAATATTGATACCCATTGGCTTCTTTTGCAATTGTGTTGATAAGTCCTGCATTAAGATCAACAATAGCAATTCTGTTTTTACTATCGGGAAAAGCAAGCAGAGTTCCGTCGGGAGAAAAATCTGCTTCTCCAAAATAATTAGAAGTACCTAAGTTTTCAAAACTAATTTTTTGACTAAAATAGAACTTTGCTTTAAATACATCCCAAACACTTATAGTTGTATCGTTAGCAGTATAGAATAAATAATTGCCATTGCTACTAACTTTCATATTTAATAACCTTGCTTTCTTTTTGTACCAATGTGTATAGTCTTTTGTTTCTAAATTCCACTCGTATACCATGCTATCTAACCCACTACTATACAATATATTTTCATTTTTTGCTACATAACAAACTTGCTTTACTGTGCTTGTATGTTTGCTTAAAGAGTACAATAATTTTCCTGTATAAAAATCCCAAATTTTTACCAATGAGTCTTCACCGCCCGAAGCTAGTTCTTTGTCGTTTGGCGAAAATGCAATGCAGTATTCTATTTTGTTAGTAGGAATTGTTGTTACCAAAGAGTAATCGAACGTACTCCAAATTTTTATGGTTTTGTCTTTTGAACTTGACGCTAAATAACG
>JAGOUF010000132.1 GCA_018061385.1 Chitinophagaceae bacterium
TCGGCAGCTGCAGAAACAGGTGAGTTTGGATTGCAACAAATACTGCCTGTAACAATGTTTCTTTTTCTACATTCTTCCAATGCCCCAATTACATAAGGTGTAGTTCCGCTAGCAGCTAAACCAATAACCACATCTTTATCGTTTACATTGTATTGTACTAAATCTTTCCAACCTTGTAATTTGCTATCTTCTGCAAATTCTACAGCTTCTGTAATAGCTTTTAGTCCACCAGCAATAATGCCAATTACTAAACCATAAGGTACCCCATAAGTAGGAGGACATTCGCTTGCATCTACTATGCCTAAACGACCACTAGTACCTGCACCAATGTAAAATAATCTTCCACCCGAAAGCATTTTATCGCTAACAATTGATGTTAGTTTTTCAATTTGTGGAATGGCTTTTTCAACAGCCAATGGTACAGATTTGTCTTCTGTATTAATGTTCATCAACAATTCATGAACACTCATGCTTTCTAAATGGCTATAGGTTGAGGGTTGTTCTGTAACTCGTATGAATTTATTCATATCAGCAAATTAACGCAATATTATGCGGATTTATTCTGATAAATGTAAGTTACTTATGGAAATTAATCAAACCTTCCATTGGTTTTTTTAAAATAATGCCCAATTCGAGTTCGTAAACATTGCATAATTCCTTTAAAACATCTTTATAACCATGTGCAACACTACCCACAAAATTGATAGGTAAGGTCCAACTTTCTGTATATTTTGGAAGATGTGTGAAGAAGAAATCGTTCAAAGCATCTTCAATAATATTTTCAACCATATAATGACCTCTATTTTCAACTAAAAAATTATTAAAAGTTGCTAAGTATCTGTTGGCCAATGGTTTTTTATAAACAGCGTCTAAAATTTCTGTTTTGTTTGTATTGAATTGTTTTTCGAAACGGCTTAACAAATCTTCATCAAATGTTTGATACAAATAGTATTGTAAAACTTTTTTTCCTAAGTAAGCACCGCTGCCTTCATCTCCCAAAACATACCCTAAACCTGGACTATTTTTTACTATTTTTTTACCATTGAAATAACATGAATTAGAGCCTGTGCCCAGTATACAAGCAATGCCTTTATTATTGCCACATAAGGCTCTTGCAGCTGCTAATAAATCGTGGTTAATTTCAATTTTAGCTCCTTTAAAAAGTTTTTTTAGTGCAGCATTTACAATTTTTACATTGTTTACATTACTTAAGCCAGTGCCATAAAAATAAATATTAGATATTTCTACATTTTTTAGTTTGGGCAAAAGTTCTTTTTGTAAAAGTTCAATTATTTGGGTTGTATCTAAAAAATATGGACTAATTCCTTGTGTTAAAATGGTTTTCTTTTTGCCATTGTTTATTAAGCACCATTCACATTTTGTAGAACCACTATCAGCAATTAACTGTATCATAAAAAATATTATTAAAGATTGAACTATTAAACTTACAAAATTGTAAACTAAATTAACAGATATTCGTAGTTTAATTTAGTACAAAGAAGCAACATTTATGTCAAGTAAAAAATTACAGATTTGGTTACCCATACTTTTTTCGTTGGTAATGGTAGTAGGTATGTTTATTGGATACAATTTAAGAGAACATTCTGGCAATGTTAGTTTTCTTAGTTCTGGCAAAAAAGGATCGGTGCAAGAGGTAATGGATTTAATAAGAAGTAAATATGTTGATGACGTAAAAGTGGATAGTATTGGTGAATTGGCAATAGAGGAAATATTAACGCATCTAGATCCACATTCTCTATACATTCCTCCAGTATATGTAAAAACAGTTAACGACGATTTGATGGGCAATTTTCAAGGTATTGGAGTTGAATTTCAAATGTTTGATGATACTGTGAATGTAATTAATGTTATGAAAGATGGACCATCTGAAAAAGCAGGTGTTTTAATAGGCGATAAGATTATAAAAGTGAATGATAGCATACAATTGGCAGGTGTAAAAATTAAAGCAGATGATATTAGAAAATATTTAAGAGGCGAAGAAAACAGTAAAGTAAATATAACAGTTTTAAGAAACAATCAATTAAAAAAGATAGAAATTACAAGAGGTATAATTCCAGTTTCTACAATAGATGCAGCATATTTAATTGAGCCAAAAATTGGTTATATACGCATTAATAAATTTGGTGAAAAAACTTATGAAGAGTTTATGGAGAATTTAGAAAAATTGCAAAAGAAACAAATGAAATCTCTAATACTAGATTTACGTGGAAATGGTGGCGGATTAATGAATGAAGCTGTTGATATTGCTGATGAATTTTTAAATGATAACAAACTAATTGTTTACACCGAAGGAAGTAAAGCCCCACGATTTGAATATAAATGTAAAAGAGATGGTTTATTTGAAGAGGGCAAATTGGTTGTATTAGTAGACGAAACAAGTGCAAGTGCAAGTGAAGTATTATCTGGTGCTTTACAAGATTGGGATAGAGCAACAATAATTGGTAGAAGAACATTTGGCAAAGGATTGGTTCAACAACAATTTAATTTAAGCAATGGCGGAGCAGTTAGGCTTACAGTTTCTAGATATTATTCTCCTTTAGGTAGAAACATTCAAAAACCATATACCAATAAATCTCGTAAAGAGTATGAAGAAGAATTGACTGAAAGGTATATAGATGGCGAGTTGGTAAAAGGCGATTCTTTAAAATTTGCAACTACAAGATTTAAAACACCAAATGGAAGAATAGTTTATGGAGGTGGAGGTATTACTCCAGATGTTTTTGTACCTGTAGATACAACATTGGTAATTAAAGAAATGAATAAGCTATATAGAAAAAATACAATGGGTAAATTTGTGTATAATTATTACACAGCTCGTATGCCTTTTTTCAGCCAAATGAAAACAAGTGCCGATTTTAAAAACCAATATTCAGTAACCGATGGTGATTGGAAGCAATTGGTAGAATATGCACAAAAAGATAGTATTCAATTAAATAATGTTTCAGGCAATTCAAAACAATATTTAATGAATCAGTTTAAGAGCTTACTATCAAAACAATTATTTAGAAGTGAGGGTTATTATGAAGTTTCAAATGCTTCAGATTCTGTTGTTTTAAAGGCCATTTCAGAAATTAAACTACCTAAAAAGGAGTAACTTCCTATGTTTTTTAGTCAAATTCAAGTAATTTTAAAAATTAAATCGTAAATTGAGTAACTTTTTTAAGTTATTTTTTTATAACAGATGAAGTGAGTTTTATATGGAGAAAATTTATATTTTAAAAAAGAAAAAATTAATGTACGGACCTTATTCTTTGAATTATGTAAAAGAAAAAGGCATTAAAAAAGATGATATGGTTTGGTATGAAGGTTTAAATGATTGGACCCAAGCCGAAAATATAGAATTCTTAACCCCATTTATTTCTACTGATGCTAACTCAGCTTTAAAAAAGAAAAATTTAATTCAAAAAGTTTTTAGTTTTTTGCAGTAATCTTAACCATTTAAAAAAAGTCATCAATCCAATATTCAATGGCCTAACTAGTTTTCTAAGTTAATCGTTGATTATTATGAATGGATGTAAATCTTTTTTGATTATAATTCTCCTATTTGTAATGCAAACATTACAAGCTCAACCTTTCGATTACTATTCTCAAGGTAATCTTGACCCTACTGACCCTTTAAGTTGGAATACAGCAAGAGATGGAACAGGAAATGCTGGAGATTTAAATAATTTAATTTTTGATGAAGGCAATAATTTTTATATACAAGAAAATCATTCAATGCCCACAACACAAGAATGGTACTTAAATGGAGGTGCAACAGTAATTATAGAAAACGGTGGAGTTTTAATTTCAGAGTTTCAAATAGTTTTATCCAATGGAACATTTAATGTATTAGATGGTGGAAAATACATACAAAATAGCAACGACTTTTTGCCTTGGAGTATTTTTAATGGTACAACTGCAAATTTTGAAGGAAATATAGCAAATGGGGGTAGTATTTTTGAAATAACTTCTCCAAACACTAAAATAGAAAATCCAAGTGGTGGTTTTTTTAATCTAACTATTAATAGTGGCGGTACATGTCAATCATTAACAGATATTACCATTAATGGTCTCTTTAAAATAGAAGGAGGCTCTACCTATAATGCGGCAAATAAAAAGGTTAACCTAGGTTCAACAGCAACTACTTCTGGCACTGGTTTACTTCAAACTCAAGTTCTTTCAAATGCAATTTCATCCAATAAAACATGGGAGTTTAGTGTTGAATATAGTAGCTCTAGTGGAAGTATTCAAAATGTACTACCTGGAACATATAATAATCTTAACACTTCTGCATTTTTACCCACACAAAGAAATAGATCGTATTCTGGAGTAATCAAAATTGCTGGAACTTTTACACCAACAACAGCAACCAATACTGTGAATACTTCTACATTTGAATTTAATGCAATAGGAAGTCAAAATATACCATCCTTTTCATTTTATAATTTAACCATTTCCAATGCTGGAACAAAAACTATTACTGGAGATGTTAGTGTAAACAACACTTTATCTGTAAATGATGCAGCCGGCTTTTTAAGCATAAATGGAAACACTTTAACCTTAAACAAAGACATTAGTTTAACTGGAAGTTTAAAAGGTTCATCAACATCCAATTTAACTATTGCAGGTACAAGTGGTGGAGCTCCTACCATAAAGTTCAATGCTGCAATTACAGATTCTATAATAAATACATTTACCCTAAATAGAACTGGTTCTGGAGCAGGAATAACACTTGCGTCGGGTGTGGCTATAACAAAGTTGTTGAATATAAATAATGGTACTTTGTTTATGAACAATCAAATTGTTACATTAAGGTCTAGTTCAATAGCCAACACTGCTCAAATTGGTCAATTCTCTGGGGCTATAAACTATGGCAGTACAGGTTTATTTACTGTTGAAAGATTTATACCAAATACGCCAAAAAATAATAGAGGATATAGAGATATTGCACCTTCTGTGAATACTCCAAGTGGAATTAACTTTTTTGAAACTTGGCAAGAAAGTGGAAATAATGTAAACGGATTGGGTGTATTTATTACTGGTGTTATAGGAGCCTCACCAGGTGGGATAGACAATACAACAGGGTTGGACAAAACACTTTCTGGTGCTAAATCCTTATATACACAACTCAATGGTGTATGGAGTGAAATAGTAAATTCAAAATCTACCAAACCCCACGTTTATCAAGGATATAGAGTATTTGTAAGAGGTGATAGAAATATTAATTTATATCAAGTACCGCAAGCAACTATAATGAATAGGGCAGTTACTTTAAGAACTCATGGTAAAATTATTACAGGCTCTGTTACTTATACAACAACAGGTACCAGCAACAGCAACCTTAATTCAAGTTATGGGTTAAACAACAACAATACAAGTGGCGATTACTCTTTTTTAGGAAACCCTTATGTGGCAGCAATAGATTGGGGTTTAACTACTAAAACCAATATCTCTAATACATACACAGTTTGGGATGGTACAATTGGTACTCAAGGTGCTTATGTAAGTTGGGATGGAATGACAAATAATAATGTAAGTAGCAATGTAAATCAATACATACAACCAGGACAAGCATTTTTTGTAGAAACAACAGCTAATAGTCCACAATTAGTTATTGCTGAATCTAATAAAGCAACTTCATCAACTTTAACTGGGGTATTTAAAACAAAATCGACTATTAATAAAATAGCATTTGGTATTTATAAAGATGTGGCAGATTTAGGTGGTGAAACCAATATGGATGGTTGTGTAGCACTTTTTTATCCAGAGGCATCTAATGCAATTAATAGAAATGACGCACCTAAGTTTTCAAATGGTACCGAAAATATTTCAATATTTAGAAACAATAAAAATATAAGTATTGAGCACAGAGAAATGCCTTTGTTTACAGATACGATTCCATTAAGAGTTTTTCAAATGCAAAGTGGAATTACTTATACCTTAAAAGTATTTACACAAGATTTTAATACCAATTGTAATGCGTATATTTTAGACAAGTTTGAGAATACTGAATTCAAAACAAATTCAACAGATACTACCAATATTTTGTTTACAGTAAATTCTAGTATTGCTGCAAGTTTTAACAATCGATTTTACTTAGTGTTTAAACCTAAAATAGTATTGCCATTAGCAACTATAAATGTTTCAGCAATTGTTAAAAATAACAATATCCACGTTGGTTGGCAAACAAACCATGAAACTCAGTTATTGCAATACGAGATTGAAAAATCAAAAGATGGCATTAGGTTTTCTAAAATAGGGGTAGTAAAAGCAAATAATTTAATTGTTAGTGAATATAATTTTTTAGATACTGAATCAACAGCAAAAGTTGTTTATTATAGAATAAAAATGATACAACAAGATGGAAATTTTTCATATTCCAATACAATTCAAGTTCAATTAAATTTTGCAGTAAACAATCAATTATTGGTGTATCCTAACCCTATAAAAAATAAAACTTTTACGTTGCAATTGTTTAATATAAAAGTAGCAGAATACAAACTGCAATTATTTAATGATTTAGGACAAGAAGTATATTTTCAGCGTTTAATATTTCCTACAACTACAAATATTTCTCAAAATATTGATTTGAAAAATTCAAATCTGCCTTTTGGAAGTTATCAATTGCTGTTAACCAACAATTTAGGTTACAAACAAACTGAAAGAATTTTAATAGAACATTAAACCATTTTTTGTAGAAGGTTTAAAATGTATAATTTTACATCAACTA
>JAGOUF010000133.1:0-3499 GCA_018061385.1 Chitinophagaceae bacterium
ATTATATGCAGGCTATATTACTGCACCATTAATGATTAACATAAACCCTACGCCTAATAACAACAATGGATTTAGTTTGAGTGCAGGTATTAGTGCAGGTTATTTAATTGCTAGTCGCAACAAACAAATAAGCAACGAAAGAGGCAAAGTAAAGTACAAAGGCGATTTTGATTTAGAACCTTTTCGTTTAGCTGCAATTGCCGAAGTTGGTTTAGGTCCAGTTCGTTTATATGGCAGTTATAGTTTAAATAAATTGCATAGATCGAGTACAGGTTTAGATCAAACACCATTTGCTTTTGGAATAAGATTTAGCAATTGGTAATTGAATAATGCAATCTCAAATAAGAAAGCCCTGCAAATGCAGGACTTTCTTATTTGAAAATAAAATGTTGGCTTCAAAACTATATTCTGTTTTCTTCTGCAACTACATAAAAAAATCCTGTTACATGGTAACAGGATTTTTAAGTATAAGGTTGATTCTACAATTAACCTAAAGCAACTCTCTTAAAGCTCAATACCTTTAAATCTGTATTAACAGATTTTAAATATTCTGCAACAGTTTTGCTACCATCTTTTACAAATGGTTGAGCCAATAATGTTTGCTCTTTAAAGAATACATTTAATTTACCTTCTGCAATTTTAGCAATCATTTCGTCTGGTTTACCAGCCATTTTAGGATCTGCTTTCATTGTTTCAATAACAATATTTCTTTCTCTTTCAATTGCTTCAGCAGAAATGCTTTCAGCATCTACAGCCAATGGACTTAATGCTGCAATTTGCATAGCAACATCTTTTCCAGCTTCTGCAGCTGCTGTACTTAAAGCAACTAAAACACCTAAACGGTATGCACCATGAATATAAGAAGCAACATAAGGAGCTTCTACTCTTTCAAATTTTGCAATACCAATTTTTTCGCCAATTGCTGCTAACTTATCATTAATTAAATCTGCAACTTTAGCACCATTTACAGTTACTTCACTTAACTCTTCAGCACTTTTTACATCGTTTGCAACTGCTGCATCAGCAATGCTTTGAGCAAATGCAACAAAATCTGTATTCTTAGAAACGAAATCTGTTTCACAAGAAATACAAACTACAAAACCAGTTTTGTTATCCGCAGTTGTTTGTGCAATTACAACACCTTCTTTTGCTTCTCTATCGCTACGTTTAGCTGCAATTTTTTGTCCTTGTTTACGTAACCAATCAATAGCTGCTTCAAAATCGCCATTAGATTCGGTTAATGCTTTTCTGCAATCCATCATACCAGCACCTGTTGCTTGACGCAATTTATTAATTTCGGCTGCTGTTACTGCTACTGTACTCATTTTATTTTCCTTTTAAGATTATTATATTTTTTGTTTACCAAGTAGTGTGTTGAAATTTTGTTATGCTACTTTTTTATTTTTATTGAGAAAAACTTAAAAGTATAACTACAAATTTGAACTCTTTTAAAACAGAGTTTCCAACAACAGAATTGGCATTAAACAGTATTATAAAAGATGGGTCAATAAATCAACCAGCATTACTGAATGACTAATTGACCCAACTTATAAATAGCTGTAATTATTTTCCTGCTGGACGACGAGGCCCTGGAACACGACGCTTAGGAGCACCACCAGCTCCTGGAGCTGCTGTATCGTTAGTACCACGACCGCCACGACGACCACGGCCACCCTCGGCTTGAGCTTCTTGCTCTAAACGACGAGCTTTTGCTTCGTTTTCATTGTTGCCATCTTCTTGAGAATCATCTTCATCTTTATTTGCTTGACGCTCAGCCAACCCTTCTGCAATTGCAGCAGTAAGATAATTGGTGATTATAGCAATAGATTTAGTTGCATCATCATTTGATGGAATAGAATAATCAACTTTATTTGGATCGCAGTTTGTATCTACCATTCCAAAAGTTGTAATACCTAAACGCTTAGCTTCTGCCAATGCAATATGTTCAACCCCAATATCAACTAAAAATAATGCTGCTGGTAAACGGCCCAATTGAGCAATACCGCCCAACACTTTTTCCATTTTATCTTTATCTCTTGTTAGAGTTAAACGCTCTTTTTTAGTTAAGCTTTCAGCACTACCATCGGCCAACATTTTTTCAATGCTTTGCATTTTCTTTACACTCTTACGAACTGTATTGAAATTGGTAAGCATACCACCTAACCAACGTTCAGTTGCATAAGGCATGTTTACACGATTGGCACACTCAGAAACAATTTCTTTTGCTTGTTTCTTTGTAGCAACGAACATTATTTTTTTACCACTTTTAGCAATTTGTTTCATTGCAGCAGCAGTTTCCTGTAAATGAACTACAGTTTTATTAAGATCTATAATGTGAATACCTTTCTTTTCAGCAAAGATGTAAGGCAACATTTTAGGGTTCCACTTTTTCTTTAAGTGCCCAAAGTGTACACCTGCTTCTAAAAGCTGTTGTTGAAGTGAAGTATTATTTTCCATTTTAAAAATTTGAAATTTGTGATTTGAATTGTGTAATTGCCGCAATTAACGTTTGCTAAACTGGTAGCTTCTTCTAGCTTTTTTATGACCGAATTTCTTACGTTCAACACTACGTGGATCTCTTTTTAATTGACCAGCAGCTTTTAATATAGGGCGATATTCAGGGTTTACTTCTAATAAAACCCTTGCAATACCTAATTTAATAGCTTCTGCTTGACCCTTTAAACCACCGCCTTGTGCATTTACAACTATATCAAACTTACCAACAACATCGGCAGTTTTTAAAGGTGCTTCAACTTGGTTTTGTAAGTAAACCAATGGGAAATATGCTTTATAATCTTTATCGTTAACAGTTATTTTGCCTTCGCCTTTGCTAATAAATACACGAGTTACCGCTTCTTTACGACGACCAACTGCATTTTTTTGTTTTTCCATTTTTTTGTTATTTGAAATTTAAAACTTCCAACTTGATTTTTCAAATTAGAAATCTGAAATCAGAAATTAAAATTTTAATTCTTTTGGTTGCTGTGCTGTATGAGGATGCGTTGCACTTACATACACAAATAATTTTTTGTACATTTTACGACCTAAACGGTTTTTAGGTAACATACCTTTTACAGCACGTTCAATAATAACTTCAGGACGACGACGTTGTAAATCTTTAGCAACTTCTTCTTTACGACCACCTGGATGACCAGAGTAAGTATCATAAATTTTTTGATCCATTTTATTGCCGGTAAGTTTAACCTTATCGCAATTGGTTACTATTATATAATCTCCACAATCTACGTGAGGAGTATAATAGGCTTTGTTCTTACCTCTAAGAACTGCAGCAATTTTGCTGCACATACGACCAACGGTTTGATTAGTACCGTCCACAACGTACCAGTTGTGCTTTACGGTAGCCTCGTTCGCATGTTTGGTAGTGAAATGTAATTTGCTCATTGTATTTCTATTTAAGGTTTATCCAACGCTATCCCGTTAGATTTTTAAATTGGGTGGCGAAGGTAGGTGTGGCTAAAGTAATTTTCCAAAGATTTTG
>JAGOUF010000133.1:3599-6731 GCA_018061385.1 Chitinophagaceae bacterium
TGGAGTAGTTGTATCATCAATATCATTTCCATACAAGCAATAACCCATTTCTAAACGCAAAGTATCTCTTGCAGCTAAGCCAATTGGGGGTATTCCCAATTCCATCATTTTGTTCCAAATAATTTCAGCTGCATTGTTGTTGTCTTCAAAATAAATCTCTACTCCACCAGCACCTGTATAACCTGTTGCACTTACCAATACATTTTCTACACCTGCAAAAACACCTTTAACAAAAGTGTAATACTTAAGGTTCATAATGTCCATATCGGTTAAAGGCTGTAACAATTTGGTAGCATTAGGCCCTTGAATGGCCAATAAACAAGTTTTACTACTAACGTTGTGCATTTCGACATTTTTGGTATTGAATTTTGAAATCCAATTCCAATCTTTTTCAATGTTGCTGGCATTAACCACCAACATATATATTTTATTTTCTTCTATACAATACACAATTAAATCGTCTACAATTCCACCTTCTGCGTTGGGTAAACAACTGTACTGAGCTTTACCTACAGTAAGTTTACTTGCATCGTTGGTGGTAACTCTTTGTATTAAGTCTAAAGCATGTTCTCCTTTTAAAATAAATTCACCCATGTGGCTAACATCAAAAATGCCAACATTGTTTCTTACTGCTGCATGTTCTGTATTGATACCTGAATAAGAAATGGGCATATTGTAACCAGCAAATTCAGCCATTTTTGCTCCTAAATCAATATGCTTTTGAGTAAAGGGTGTATTTTTCATTGCAAACAAATTATTTATGTGCAGCAAAAGTAAGGTTGCGTTATGGCTATAAAAAATAAAAGCAATAGAAACTGCTTTTGGCAAAGTTTTGAATGAAGATTGAGAAAAGATTATTCATCTACCAACAAAAAGAGAGAAAGGACTCTGTAATAAATTACAGCAACCTTTCTCTCTTTCAATTTTATAAAAAATTATAATTGAGTTATACCAACTCTTTCACTACATTATAAATTACTTTGGGTTTACCCAAAGTGTAATAATGCAATACTGGTACGCCAAACTTTTTCAACTCTCTACTTTGTTGCAACAACCATTGCGTACCCACAATTTCAACTTCAGCATCGGTTTTGCATTTCATAATTTCATTAGATAATTCCGTTGGAATATCTACATGAAAAATTCTTGGCAATACAGTTAATTGCTTCTTGGTAGTAATGGGTTTTAAGCCTGGAATAATTGGAACAGTAATACCCATATCTCTACATGCTTTTACATAGTCAAAAAACTTTTGATTGTCGAAAAACATTTGTGTCATAATATAATCTGCACCTGCATCTACTTTATCTTTTAAACGCTGTAAATCAATTTCTAAATTGGGTGCTTCAAAATGCTTTTCTGGATAACCTGCAGTACCAATACAAAAATTGGTTTTACCTCCATTTTGAATGTCTTCATCTAAATATAAACCACTATTTAAATTAACGACTTGTTTTTGCAAATCAATTGCATAACCATGACCATCTTTTTCAGGTTCAAAACTAGCTTCATTTTTTGCAGCATCACCCCGTAAAACCAATACATTATCTATCCCTAAAAAATTCAAATCAATTAAAGCATCTTCACTTTCTCTTTTATTAAAACCTCCACAAATAAAATGTGGTACAGTATCAATTTTATAATGGTTCATTATAGCAGCACAAATGCCAACTGTACCTGGGCGTTTGCGAATTTCAACTTTTTCAAAAGTGCCATCTACTTTCTTTTTAAAAGCAGTTTCACTTCGGTGATAAGTAACATTAATCCAACTTGGTTTAAATTCCATTAAAGGGTTTAAATGTTCGTACACTAAAGAAATTGTTTTTCCTTTCAATGGTGGCAATACTTCAAAAGAAATTAATGTATCTTTTGCTTTTGCTATATGTTCTGTTACTTTCATATTATATTTTGTAGCTGCAAACTTAGTTATGCAAAGTATAATTTGAACAATAAACTAACAAAAAGCTAAAAATTGAAGTTATAAATGAAACATTTTAGTCTTCATAAAAATGCAAAAGCCCTTATCAATTGTTTTAGATAAGGGCTTTTACATAAAAATGAATTATTACATATTCCTTCTATACTGTCCTCCTACTTCATACAAAGCATTGGTAATTTGCCCTAGGCTACAATATTTTACAGTTTCCATTAACTCTTCAAATAAGTTTCCATTATTTATAGCTACTTCTTTTAAACGTTGTAACATAGCAGCATTTTTTTGTTCATTGCGTTTCCAAAAAGCTTGTAAGTTGGCAATTTGTAACTCTTTTTCTTCTTTGGTACTTCGAATAACTTCTGTAGGTAAAATTGTTGGACTACCATTTTTACTTAAAAAAGTATTTACTCCAATTAATGGCAATTCGCCTGTATGCTTTTGCATTTCATAATGCATACTTTCTTCTTGAATTTTATTTCGTTGGTACATTCTTTCCATTGCACCCAAAACGCCACCACGATCTGTAATTTTATCAAATTCCATTAAAACAGCTTCTTCAACTAAATCTGTCATTTCTTCAATGGCAAAACTTCCTTGAATAAAGTTTTCTGTTTTGGCACTTCCCAACTCTCTATTAATAATTAACTGAATAGCCATTGCACGTCGAACACTTTCTTCAGTTGGTGTGGTAATAGCTTCATCGTAAGCATTGGTATGTAAGCTATTGCAATTATCGTAAATGGCATACAATGCTTGTAAGGTTGTACGAATATCGTTGAAGTCAATTTCTTGAGCATGTAACGAACGTCCTGAGGTTTGAATATGGTATTTTAATTTTTGAGAACGATCGTTACCCTTGTATTTATACTTCATGGCTTTAGCCCAAATTCTACGAGCTACCCTACCAATAACACTATACTCAGGATCCATACCATTACTAAAGAAGAATGATAAGTTGGGAGCAAAATCATTGATGTTCATTCCTCTGCTCAAATAATATTCTACATAGGTAAATCCATTGGCTAAAGTAAATGCCAACTGTGTAATTGGATTGGCACCAGCTTCTGCGATATGATAACCACTAATGCTTACACTATAAAAATTTCTTACTTTTTGTTCAATAAAATATTGTTGAACATCACCCATTAATTTCAATGCAAACTCTGTAGAAAAGATGCAAGTATTTTGAGCCTGAT